>JAZKSZ010000171.1:0-4891 GCA_036625795.1 Haloarculaceae archaeon | reverse complement strand
TACACCGGCGGCATCGGCACGGGCTGGGAGGCCGGCGTCCACGAGATGGACGGCGCCGGCGAGATGAGCGAACTGTGTACGGGCTGCTCGCGCTGTGTGCCCAAGTGCCCGGTCAAGATCGACATCCCGTGGATCAACACCGTCGTGCAGGACCGCCAGAACCGGAGTGCCGAGCCCGGCGACTTCGATTTCCTGGTCGACGGGCTCACGCCCGACGAGGAGCCCTCGGGACTGGATGTACAGAAACGGTTCTTCGGGAACATCGAGACCGTCGCGAAGCTGGGGTCGCTGGCGCCCGGGCTGGCGAACAGGCTGGCCGACACGAGTCTGGCGGACTGGCTGCTGGCGCGACTCGTGGGGATCGACGAACGGCGGGACCTGCCCGCATTCGCGGGCGAGACGCTGCGGGAGTGGTACGGCGCTCGCGGCCCCAGAGTCGACGACCCCGACCGCGAGGCCGTCCTGTATCCCGACCTCTACACGGAGTACTTCGAGCCCGGGCGCGGGAAAGCCGCCGTCCGGGCGCTGGAAGCGCTGGGAGTGCGCGTGCGGATCCCCGAAGTGCCCGAGAGCGGGCGGGCGCCGCTCTCCCAGGGGATGGTCGCCACCGCCCGCGCGCAGGCCGAGCGTGTCCACGGCGCGCTCGTGGGCCACGTCGACGACGGCCGGGACGTGGTGGTGGTCGAGCCCAGCGACCTGGCCATGTTCCGGGCGGACTACGAGCACCTGCTGCCCGAGCGTTCCCACGAGCGGCTGGCCGAGCACAGCTACGATGTGATGGAGTACGTCTACGGGCTGGTGGAGAACGGGGCCGACGCCAGCGCGCTCGCGGGGCCCACGGGTGAGGGCGAGGAACCGGTCGCTTACCACAGCCACTGCCAGCAGCGGACGCTGGGCGTCGAGACCTACACCACGGCCGTGCTGGAGGAACTGGGCTACGAGTTGCGGGAATCCGACGTGGAGTGTTGCGGGATGGCCGGCTCCTTCGGGTACAAGTCGGAGTACTACGAGGTGAGCATGGACGTCGGCGAGCGGCTGCAGGCGGACCTGGGCGACGTATCCGGAGAGGAGCTGGTCGCCAGCGGGACCTCCTGCCGGACGCAACTGGACACGCTGTACGACCGCGCGGCGACGCATCCTGTCGAGCTGGTCGATCCTGGGGTCAGATCCAGCTCCGGGAATGTGTCCAGTCCGCGACCGTGGTAGTCCACAGACGGTTGGACACGACTGTGCGGCTACACTGACCACGCCGCGGGTCTGTGGGAGGCAGTGGAGCCGGGACAGCGATTCGGCCGCCGCGTTTGCGGCCCCGTCCGGGGCGCCACCTGTCCGGTCCACCGTTCCACGCCTCGTTTGTCGGAACAGCGATCTTCGAGCGGGGGCAGCGGGTATCGCGAGACGATGGCCGATGGTGTCGCGTGGCTCGGTGCGACAGAGCCAGTGGGGCGGGGCTTTTGTGTACTGAGTGCCTCCAGTATGTAGTGCCCTCATGACGGGAGACGTCCACTCGCCGCCGGGACTCCCGGTCGTCGGCAGCGTCCACCGCTTGGCGCGTGACCCGCTCCGGTACCTCGCCGGCGTCCAGAACGCCTACGGGGGGCAGTATCCGCTCGTCAGGCTCGACCCGCCCGGGAACCGCCCCGTGACGGTCGTGACCGACGCGGAGCTGGTCCACGAGGTCCTGGCCGACCGGGACCGGTTTCGCCGCCCGAACGGGTCCGACCAGTCCCAGCGCCGCGAGGGACTGCTCTCCAGCGACGGCCAGCTCTGGGAGACACAGCGGGCGGTTCTCGAGCCGGCGTTCGTGGGGACGCAGCTCGCCGACTACGCCGACATCGCGGGCCGGACCGTCGATGACGTGCTCGCCGGCTGGCCGGAGGAGGGGGCGGTCGACCTCTACGAGGAGATGTCGGTCATCACGATGCGGGTGATCACCCAGTCGCTGTTCGACCAGGACACGACCCGGGAACGCGGGCGCCGCGTCCGGGAGGCGCTCGCGGTCGTCGGCCGGGAGACCGAGTTCGGCCTCCTGGATTTCCTGGTCCCCGACATGCTGCAGTCCGGCCCGAGCGACGACCTCGAGGAGGCAAACGACCTGCTGGACACGGTCGCCGCCGACTTCGTCGAGCGCCACCGCGAGCAGCCCGACCCGCCCCGGAACATGCTGACGGCGCTGCTCGAGGCCAAGCAAGACCCGGAGGTGACGCTCGCCGACAACGAACTCATCGACGAGGCTGTCCTCTTCATGACCGCGGGGCAGGAGACGACCGCGCTCACTCTCACCTACGCCTTCTACTGGCTCTCCCGCCACCCGGACGCCCGGGAGAAGCTCCGGGAGGAGGCGACCACCGTGCTCGACGGTGACCGGCCCGGGTGGGACGACCTGAGCGAACTCACCTACACCGAGCGGGTCGTCCGGGAGACACTCCGGCTGACGCCGCCGGCCTGGAACATCCCGCGAGAGGTCCGCCGGCCGCTGCGACTGGCCGGGACCGACCTCGACGAGGAGGAACTCCTGTTGCTGTCGCCGTACGCCCACCACCGCGACGGCCGCGCCTGGAACGACCCCCAGTCGTTCCGACCCGAACGGTGGGGCGAGTCGGCCTCCAGGGCGAAGGATTCCTACTTCCCGTTCGGGAGTGGCCCGCGGGTCTGCATCGGCCGGCAGATCGCGCTGACGGAGGCGCAGTTCACGCTGGCGCACGTCCTCCAGCAGTACGACGTCGAGACGACGACCGCCGACTTGGACTTCCGGCTCGGCGTCACGATGCGCCCCGCCACGCCGCTGGAGACGGGGGTCCAACGGGTGAGCTAGCGTGGCAGACAACCTCTCGGGGCTCGCACCCGGGTATCGACGCCAGCAGCCTGCGCCGCGGGTCGAGGGCGGTCACACAGTCACAGACTCAGCAGGACGCCCCGGATATCCCGCTCGAGTGTCGGGGTGTGCCACTTCTCGGGCAGGTCCGCGGCGATAGCTTCAGGGTCGTCACCGTGCTCGCGACGCCCCGCTTCGATCCGGTCGACCCACTCCGGTAACTCGCGGCGGTACGTCTCGAGCAACCGGCGTCCGTCCCTCCCGACGCCGAAGTGCCCGTAGAGGATGCGGTCGGGTGCCAGCGGTCGGAGCCGGTCGAGTGTCTCGAGACTAGCCGCCAGGTCGAAACTCGGCGGTGGCGTCGACGGGATCGGGTGGCCATCGAAGTACTCCCCACACGCGTCGGCGGCATACAGCGTGCCGTCGTCCTCGTCGAAGCAGACGAAGTGGTGGGGTGCGTGGCCGGGGGCGTCGTAGACGTCGAGGGTGCGGTCGCCAAGCCCCAGGCTCTCCCCGCCGGAGACAGTCCGAACGCGCGCCTCGGGAACGAGTTCCGGCTGGCCGAACGGGTCCTCCATCCCCTGTGCCTCCGAGACACTTTGCATGAGACGGTCGAGGCGGTCGGGGTCGGTCAGATAGCCGGCGCCACGCTCGTGAATGACCACCTCGGCGTTCGGGCAGAGCGCCGCGAGGTGTCCGGCACCGCCGGCATGATCCAGGTGGAGGTGGGTAACGATGATGTACGCGACCGCCTCGGGGTCGACCCCGAGCGTGGCCATCGCCTCGGTCACCTGTTCGTACGTGTTCGCGCCACCGGTATCGACCAGCGCCGGACGGTCGGCGTCGACGACGAAGCTCGCGAGTGCACCCGACCGGCCGAACAACTCGTGGTTGACCACGTACACGCCGGGTGCGCCGGTGACGTCTATCGGGTCCGCTCCCATGGGGTGAAGTGGGGGGTGAGCGGTTTCAATCCCCCGATGCCCGCGGTGATGCCTGGCATCCAGTGTGCGATGCCCCGGCGGGGGCAAGTGAGGTCGCCCTGTTACGCCCCGAACGATAAAGACGCCGGCGCCGGAGACGGTGGTATGGCGTGGGAATCGGCGATCGTCGACGGATTCGACGCGGCTGGGATCGGGGTCGTCCCGTACCTCCCGGACACCGCCATCGCGCCCGTCCTCGAGGCCGTCCAGTCGGCCGACGTCCGGACCCTGCGAGTCGAACGCGAGGAGAGCGCCGTCGCCGTCGCGGCGGGTGCCTGGGTCGGTGGCGAGCGCGGGGCCGTCGTCTGCCAAACCAGCGGGATGGCCACCGCGCACAACGCGGTCGGATCCCTCGCGGTGCCCGCAGACCTGCCCTTTCTCGGCGTGGTCTCCCGGCGGGGTGACCTCGGGGAGTTCAACATCGCGCAGGTGCCCGGCGGCTACGCGCTCCCGGACCTACTCGACGACCTCGGGGTGCGCAACCGGACGGTGACCGACGCCGCGAACCTCGAGGCCGTCGTCCGGAAGGCGGCCGAAACCGCGTTCTCGACCCGGACACCGTACGTCGTCTGCCTGGATTCGGCGGTCACGGGCTACAAGCAGGAGGCCACGAAATGACCGCCGACCAGTTCGACTGCACGGCCGCGCTGCTGGACGCGACCCCCGACGCCGTCGTGGTGTCCAATTTGGGCGTCGCCTCGGCGGTGCTCGCCTCCGTCCGGGACCGCCCGCGGAACTGCTATCTGTGGGGGAGCATGGGCGCGACCACCGCCACCGGCCTGGGGGTCGCACTAGCGACCGACGAACAGGTCACCGTGCTGGACGGCGACGGGTCGCTGTCGATGTCTCTGGGCGTGCTCTCGACGGTTGCGACGGTTGACCCGTCGAACCTGACCGTCGTCTGCTTCGACAACGGCGTCTACGGGACGACCGGCGGACAGCCGACCGCGAGCGTGGACTTCGCGGCCGCGGCCGAGGCCTGCGGGCTCCCCGGAACCGCAGTCGCGGACACGTCGGCGTTCACCGACGCCTACCGGTCGGCGGTCGCCCGCGAGGGAGCCGCCCTGGTCGCCTGCGAGGTCGACCCCGTCGA
>JAZKSZ010000170.1:0-4922 GCA_036625795.1 Haloarculaceae archaeon | reverse complement strand
TCGAGGCCGGCGCCGCGGCCTTCGTCTTCCGCAACCACGTCGAGGGCTGTCTCGCACCCACCGGCAGCGTCGGCACCGAGGACGCACCGATCGGCGAGATCCCGGCAGTGGGCGTCTCGAAGGAAGTCGGCTCGCGGCTCGCCCGCCGGTTCGAGGGCGAGGAGGTGACCGTCGAGGTCGAGGCCGACATCGGTGACGCCACCAGTCAAAATGTCCACGCCGAGTTGGGCCCCGAGACCGACGAGGGAATCCTGCTGACCAGCCACGTCGACGCCCACGACATCGCGGAGGGAGCCGGCGACAACGGCGCCGGGACCGCCCTCGTCGTGGAGGTCGCCCGCGCGCTCACAGCCCGCGAGGACGACCTGGACACGCGGGTGGAGTGCATCTGCTACGGCGCCGAGGAGGTCGGGCTCGTCGGTTCCGGCTACGACGCCGACCTGCGCGACCACGAGCGGGTCAAGGCGGTCGTCAACAACGACGGCGTCGTCCGCGGGCGGACGCTGCGGTTCTACACGCACGGCTTCGACGCGCTCGGGGATGCCGCCGAGGCCGTCGGCGACCGGTTCGACCACCCCGTCGAGACCACGCCCGAACTCGGTCCCCACAGCGACCACTGGCCCTACGTGCAGTGGGGCGTCCCCGGCTACCACGTGATGAGCAAGACCGGCTCGGAGGGCCGGGGCTGGGGCCATACCCGCGCGGACACGCTGGACAAACTCGAATCCCGCAACCTCCGCGAGCAGGCCATCATCATCGCGGACCTGGTCGTCGAACTCGCCGACGAGGGGACCGAGGTCGAGCCCCGGAACCCCGACTCCATCGCCGACCAGCTGGAAGACGAGGACCTCGCGGAGGGGATGAAGGTAACGGGCGACTGGCCGTACTGACCCCGGCGCGGAAAGGTAGATTCACGGTCCGGCCCGCGGTAAGGGGCTCCATGAGCACGACGGGAGAGCCATTCGAGGTCGCCGACGGCGTTTACTGCATCGACACCGGGCTGTTCGACGCCGGGAGCCTCGCTGTCTACCTCTTCGACGGCGAGGAGCCCGCCCTGGTCGACGCCGGCACCGCCGCCAGCGCGGAGACGGTCATCGAGGGGATGGCCGACTGTGGGGTCGAGCCCGCCGACCTCGAGCACCTCGTCGTCTCGCACATCCACGTCGACCACAGCGGCGGGGCCAGCGCCCTCGTCGAGGAAAACCCCGACCTGGATGTCTACATTCACGAGATGACCGCGCCCCACCTCGCGGATCCGGGGCCGCTCATCGAGAGCAGCAGGGAAGCGATGGGCGAGCACTTCGAGCGGATGGGCGAGCAGGGACCGGTCCCGGAGGACACCATCGTCGGGGTTCCGGACGAGGGGCTGACTGTCGAGGCCGGCGGCGGCCGCCTCGAGCTGGTCCACGCACCGGGCCACTCGCCGGACCACCTCGCGGTCTGGAACCCCGACCGGGAGCTACTCTTTGCCGCGGAGTGTCTGGGGATGTACCTCGAGCGGGCCGACCGGTGGGTCCCGCCGGGGACGCTGCCGAACTTCGAGGTCGAGGCCATCGAGCGGGCCATCGACCGGCTCGCGGGCTACGAGCCCGACACCGTCGTCTTCCCGCACTTCGGCGCCTGGCCCCGTCACCCCGACGAGCTCTTCGAGACCGCCGAGCGGGAACTCCACCGCTGGGACGACCGCGTCCTGGAGCTGTACGAGGAGACGGGTTCCGTCGAAGAGACGGTCGAGCGGGCCGGCGAGGAGTTGCTCGACATCGCGCCGCCGTACGCGCCCGTCATGGAGTCCTTCTACGCGCGACTCGTGACGCTGGGCTACCTGAACTACCACGGCATCGAGTACGGTACCGATTGAGCAGCCGACGGCCCGTCTCCCGGTAACTCGGCCCGGAGCGTCTCGCAGGGATACCCCCGGGCGGCGTACAGTTATCCGCGGCCACCCGCGAGCGCCTTTGCTTCGGGACGACGACGCAGCGCGAGCATCGCGACCGTCCCGACCAGGGGACCGACCGCGAGCGGGGCGAAGGCCCACTGCCAGCCGACCCACTCCGCGACGAGCGGTGTCAGCTGGATCGACCCGAGGGTCAGCAGGAAGCCGACCGCAGTCTGGAGGGTGAGTGCACTCCCGACGTAGGAGTCGTCGGCGAGTTCCGAGACCGCTGCCGAGAACTGTGCGGAGTCCGCGACGACGGCAAAGCCCCACAGGAGCACGAAGGGCACGACCACGACCGGCGGGGCGCCGAAGACGAACCCCGCACCGAGGCACGCGCCGCCGCTTACCACCATACTGGCGCTGGTGACGGTCGTCCGGCCCAGCCGGTCCGCGCTGAGGCCGGCGACGACGGCACCGACCCCGCCGATAGCGATGGTGCCGAACGTGACGAGCGCGGCGAAGGCGTCGGTCTCGCCGCCGCTCGCGGTGAAACTCAGCGAGAGGTACACTGGGATCCAGGCCCAGACCGCGTACAGTTCCCACATGTGACCGAAGTAGCCGAGATTGGCGAGGGTCGTCGCCCGGTCACCGACGATCCGGCGGATCGCACCCGGGTCGAACGGGGCGGCCGGGGCCTGGTGCGGGCCGGGTTCCACGAACAGGACCAGCACGGCACCGACTGTCGCCAGGCCTGCAGCACCGAGTAACACCGGCGTGGGTTGGCCGACGCCACCGACGCCGCGCAGGAGGTGGGGCATCGCCGAGCCGACGGTCAACGCTCCGACCAGGACGCCGATCGCGAAGCCCCGCCCGGCCCGGAACCAGCCGGCCATGACCTTCATTCCGGGGGGGTACACCCCCGCGAGGGCCACCCCCGTCAGAAAGCGGAGCGCAACCGCGGGGAGAAAGGAACTGACGCTCGTCGCGATGACGACTGTCGCGGCCGCACCGACGGCCGCCGAGGCCGAGAACAGGTACCGCGGCTTGACCACGTCGGAGACGGTAAACAGGGCCGAGAGGAGTGCACCGGCGACGAAGCCGAGCTGGACTGCGTTCGTGAGCCACGCGGTTTCGGCCGCCGAGAGCCCCCAGGCCGCCGCCAGCTCCGGGCCGACTGCCGAAACGCTGAACCACAGCGTCATCGCCAGCAGTTCGGCCGTCGCGAGCAGTGCGAGCACCCGGTATTTCCGGCGGCGGGTGTCGTGTCCGTCAGTCATGAATCCGACCCGTGGCTGTTGCTGTGCCTGCCCTCCAGCCGGCGGGGAGGCCGTCGAGAGCCCGAGCGTCGCGTCGAGTGACGTTCCGTTCCATCAGCGGTGTCCTTCTTAGCGGGTCTCTCTCCGGTACCCGACAAAAAGCCCAGCTTACGTGCAGGTATGTGCACACCCCGAAGACGCCGACGACGGCGTCGGCAGCGAGGGGACCTGAGCGGCTTCCTGACACCGCCCGACCGCCCGGGCCGGATCGGTGTGCTCAGTACGACTTCGGGAAGCCGATCTCCTGGCTGATGTGATTGTAAGCCATCTGCTGGGTGACGGGCGCGAGGCGCGTGAGGTTGATCTCGCGCCACCACCGCTCGACATCGTACTCCTTGGCGTACCCCCATCCGCCGAAGGCCTGCATCGACTGTTTGACGGTCTCGATGCCGGCCTCCACGGCAGTCGCCTTGGCGACGTTCGCCTCGTAGCCACAGGGCTCGCCCCGGTCGTAAAGCCACTCCGCCTTCTTGCGCATCTGGACGGCCGCCTCCATGCGTGCGTAGGGTTTCGTTATCGGGAAGGAGACACCCTGGTGGGTGCCGACGGGCGCGTCGAACACCTCGCGGTCGTTGGCGTAGTCGATGGCCTCGCGGGCGGCGAGCTTGCCGATCCCCGTCGCGGCGGCGGCGAAGGCGACCCGCTCGGGGTTGAGCATCTCCAGTAGCGCGGGCCAGCCGCGGTCGACCTCGCCCAGGGCGTTCTCGGCGGGCACGCGGACGTCCTCGACGAACACCTCACAGGAGTTGGAGTAGTTGATCGCGTGTTTCTCGATCGGCGAGACCTCGATCCCCGGGTCGTCCATGTCGACGACGAAGAGGGTGATCCCGTCGGTGGGGCGGTCGACGTCCTCGCGGGGGGTCGTGCGCGTCACGAGAACGATGTTGTCCGCGATGTCGGAGAAGGTGATCCACGCCTTCCGCCCGTTCAGAACGAACTCGTCGCCGTCCCTGTCGGCATGCGTCGAGACGTTGAGCGTGTTGGTGCCGGCGTCCGGCTCGGTGATCCCGATGGAGAACATCCGCTCGCCGCTGGCGATGTCGGGGAGGTACCGCTCCTTCTGGGCCTCGGTGCCGTACTCGCGGATGCCGACCGCGGCCATCCCCGCGGTCAGGACGAGATACCAGGTCCCGGCCATGCCGGTCCCCTCGGCACACAAGGTCTCCATGGCGGCGCCCATCTCGCCCAGCCCCATGCCGGCACCGCCGTACGCCTCGGGGACGAGCAGGCCGTGAAAGCCCGCCTCGCCGAGTTCGTCCCAGAAGGCCTGGGAGAACTCGCCGGCCTCCTCCTTCTCGCGCCAGTGCTCGGGGCCAAAGTCCGCGGCGACCTCCGCGGCCGTCGACCGGACCATCTCCCGTTCGGGGCTCTCGGTGAAGTCCATCGTTGCCTCGCGTACGTGGCTCCCGGCCGTATGCTTTGCCCCGCTGGCCGACTGACCCGTCGGCAGGTGTGGCGGTCGGCTGGCCGGCCAACGACGTGCTGTCCCGCCGGCCGACCCTGCCGGGTGTCACCGGGCTTTATTCGGCCCCCGTCCCTACGCGAGTGCATGACACACACCGGGTGGTCCGGATGACGGAGCGAGACGTGTTCCTGCCGGTCGGCGCCCAGCCCTCGCTGGACGCGCTGGTCGACCAGATCGAGCGCGCCGAACAGCTGGGGTACGACCGGGCCTGGCTCCCCGAGTCCTGGGGCCGGGAGGCCGCGACCGTCCTCGCGACGGCCGCCGA
>JAZKSZ010000169.1:0-4940 GCA_036625795.1 Haloarculaceae archaeon | reverse complement strand
GGGGAGGTGGGGTCGAGGAAGGCCCAGTAGACCGGGCTGGCGGCGGTCCCGAAGGCCGCGCCGACGACGCCGTACACCGCGGGCGCACAGCAACAGCAGGCGGTCGCACCGGAGGAGGCAAGCGCCCCGGCCATCGCCCGCGGGGACCCGCTGTCCCCGCGGGACCACTGGCGGACGACCAGGCCGGCGTTCAGCGCAACCAGCCCGCCCAGTACCGCGAGCAGGACAAGCGACCCGACGGAGACGTAGCCCGCCACGGGAACCGAGGGCGCGTAGAATTCGACGGCGGGCCAGTAGACCAGCGGCGAGGCGACCCCCTGGACGGTCAGGAAGGCGTGGTCGGGCAGGCCCACGCCGGTGTCGGGATTCAGCGTCAGCGTCCCCGAGGAGACCGCGAAGAAGACCGCGAACGCGAGGAAGGTCAGGCCGGCCCCGGCCCTGGCCGCCCGGCCGGCGAGTGCCTGCCGGAGCTGGCCACCGGCGTCCTGCCACAGAACGTAGACGACGACGAGCGGGAGGCCGAGCACGACCAGGTAGCCCAGCGGGTGGGTCAGCCCGCCGTTCGGCATCACCGCCGGATATGCCGTCCACGCCGCCAGCAGCCCGCCGAGTGCGACGTAGCGCGGCCGGTCGGGCCAACGCCAGCGCACGACGACCAGGCTCCCCAGCGCGAGCGCGACGGCGACGCCGACGTTCAGGAGGGTGAACCACTCGCTCCAGGCCGGGGCGACCTCCGGTGTGACCTGGATCTCCACGAGGCCGATCCCGCCGCCGACCAGAAAGAGTGTCCCGGCGCCGATGCCGAGGGCGCCGAGTTCGCGGCCGCCACCGCGGACGGCCCGGACACCGATCGCCAGGCCGGCAAGCCCCACGAGCACCAAGAGGAGCAACACCCAGTGGGGCGTCCCGGCGTGTGTCGTCCCGGTGTGGGCCGCCGCGGGGCTCGCGAGGCCCGCGAGAACGAGGGCGGAGAGCGCCGCGACCAGAGCGCGGCGGGTCGGTCGCATACCCTTCGTTACCCGAGCGGAGAAAAGACGGTTACGATGCCTGCACCCCGTCCCCGGCCGTTCAGACCACCCGGTTCTGCAGCTCCTCGCCGGCCTCGAGTCGCCGGACGTTCTCCGCGACGATGTCGGCCAGACGCTCGTAGTAGTGTGGCGTGTGGCCGGCGTTGTGGGGGGTGACGAGCACGTTCTCCAGGTCCCACAGCGGGTGGTCGGCGGGCAGCGGTTCCGGGTCGGTGACGTCCAGCGCGGCGCCGCCGACCCGGTCCTCCCGCAGCGCCCGGACGAGCGCGTCCGTCTCGATGACGGGACCGCGTGCCACGTTGACAAGAACCGCGTCGTGGGGCAGGGTCTCGAGTTCGGGCCAGCCGACCAGCCCCCGAGTGGTGTCGGTCAGCGGGCAGGCCAGCACGAGATAATCCGCCCGCGCGATGGCGTGCTCGAACCCGTCGAACCCGACGACCTCGTCGGTCGGGCCGCCCTTCCCGGGAGTGTAGCGGACGCCGATCGTGTCGACCCCGAACCCTTCCAGCCGCTCGACGACGCCCGTCCCGATGGCGCCGAGGCCGACCACCGTGGCGGTACTCCCCTGGAGTTCCCGGGTCCGGTAGTGGCGCCACTCCCGGCGCCCCTGACGGCGGCGCCCCTCTAGGAAGCCCGCCGAGAACGTCAGCATCGCTCCCACGGCGTGCTCGGCGACGTTCGGGGTGTGGACGCCGGCGGCGCTGGTGACTGCGACCCCGCGCTCCTCGAAGCGCCCGTTCGGCAGGTGGTCCGTGCCCGCCCACGAGCAGGCGAACAGCTCCAGCTCCTCGGCAGCTTCGAGCACCTCGTCGTCGATGGTCCGGCCGGTCGCGACCGGGGCGTCCGCGACCTGTTCCCGTTCCTCGCTCGGGGCCCGGGCGTGGACCACCCGCCGGTCGGGGAGTCGCTCGCGCAACGCCGCGACGTAGTCGGTCACGGGCATCCCGTGGACGCCGGTCCGCAACACGACCAGGTCCGGTGTGTCGGTCATGCGTCGGGATTCGAGGGCCGCCCCAAAGTAACTCCGGCTCCCACCCCCGGTCAGTCCTCGCTCGCGGCCTGCCGGTCGGCCGAGCGGCGGGCGACGGCCTGCCACCGGCGGCTCCGGAACCGGACAGCGTTGACTGCGGCGCGGCTGTACATGTCGACGAGCATGGCGGCGAAGACGGCGACGACTCCGAACCCGAGCCCCGGCGCGAACTCAACGCCGCCGACAGTCGCCAGCGTCAGCCCCGCCGGCACCGCGAGGACGGTGAGCCCGAGCCGAAGGACCGTCCCCAGCGCCATCCCGTACAGCGGCCAGGTGGTGTCGCCGGCGCCCCGCAGCCCACCCTCCAGGGTCTGGGCGATGCTCGTCCCGGCGATCCCGAGGACGAACACCCAGATGAACGTCGCGGTGAGGTCGACCGACGCCGTCCCGAACAGGCGGGCGATGGGGTAGGCGAGCGCGGCGAAGACGAGGCCGACGAGCAGCTGGGTGGCCAGCGCGACCGTCACCGTCTCCCAGCCGTAGGCGGTCGCCTCGTCTTCGGCGCCCTCGCCCAGCCGCTGGCCGACGAGCGTGCTGGCGGAGGTGGCATATCCCCATCCGGGGATCATCGCCAGCTGGACGACCTGGCGGCCGATGGCGAACGCGGCCACGACAGGGGTCCCCAGGATCCCCAGCAGGTACAGGAACGGGAAGCGACCGAGGGTGGCGACCAGCCGCCGGCCGGCCAGTGGCAGCCCGACACGGAGGATCTCGCCGGCCATCGCCAGGTCGACCTGCGTGCCGCCGAGCCGGAAGCGTAGCGGGAATCGCCCCGAGAGGTAGATTGCCGCGAAGACGGCGGCGCCGATAACGTTGGCCACCGCGGTCCCGATGGCGGCGCCGGTGATCCCCAGCCGCGGGGCGGGACCGAGCCCGAAGATCAGCACGGCATTGAGGAGGATGTTGATGGGGATGATGACGAGGTTGACGTACATCGGCGTCACCGTGTCGCCACACCCCTGCAGCCCCCGCGAGCCGATCATGCTCACGAACCGGAAGACCAGCGCGAGCATGACGACCTGGAGATAGGCTGCGCCGAACTCGACGACGGCGGCGTCGGCGCTCAACAGCCCCATGAGCTCGTCGGCGAACACCCAGGAGACCACAGTGAGGGGCAGCGCGAGCACGATTGCGAACCAGACGGACTGCTTGACCGCGAGGTCGGCGGCGTCGTCGTCGCCGGCACCCTTGAACCGGGAGACGAGGCTGATGGTCCCGCTGGAGACCGCGATGGCCAGGCTGAACCCCACGAAGTAGAACTGAAAGGAGATCTCGAGAGCGGCGACCGCGGCGTCGGGCAGCGCCAGGCTGACCATGAAGAAGTCGGTGATCCGCAACACGGTCCAGATGCCCGCCGAGACCATCGACGGGACGGCGAGTTCGAAGGTCTCGCGGGCCCGCCCACGGCTCACGAGTCCGACCCGCGCGAGCGTGTCGGGAAAGCGCAACAGTAGCCGCCGGAGCCGTGCCCGCATTCCCGGCCTCTACCGCCGACCCCGAAAAATAGGTTCGGGTGGGTCGACGGCCGCGACCCGCAACACCTGTGACTGCCGGTCAGCCGTCCTGCCCGTAGGCTGCGAACCGCTCGGCCACGCGGTCCAGTTCCGCCTCGGGGAGCGGGTCGGCGCCGCCGAGTGCCCGCGCCCGACAGTCCAGTTGTGCGACGGCCTCGACGGCTTCGGCGGTCTCGACTGCCGTCGCGGCGTCCGGCCCGGTCGCCACGAGCCCGTGGTTCGCGAGGAGGCAGGCCCGGCTGTCGGACTCGGCCATGGCGTCGACCGCGTTGGCCGCGAGCGCCTCGGTCCCGTACGTGGCGTAGTCGGCCACCGGTACCTCGCCGCCCGCGAGTGCGAGCATGTAGTGCACTGGCCGCACCGGCTCGCCGAGCACCGCGAGCGTCGTCGCCCACGGCGAGTGGGTGTGTGCGACCGCACCGGCCTCGAACCGGTCGTAGATGGCACGGTGCATCGGCGTCTCGCTGGAGGGGTCGAGCGCGCCCGCGAGCACCTCACCCTCCAGGTCCACGACCGGCACGTCCCCGGGTTCGACCTCGCTGTAGGGCACTCCCGAGGGGGTGACCGCGAACCGCCCGCCGCGGCGGACGCTGAGGTTGCCGGTCCGGCCGGGCGTCAGCGCGGCCAGCCGGCCCAGTTCGGCCGCGACCGCCTTGCGTTCCGTGTCGAGCATACCGGCGCTTGCAGCCGGCGGTACATAGATGACGGGCGTGCAGTCGTTGACGCGAGCGCCACCGTTTATGCCCCGGACGGCCCGTGAGGGGGTATGGACGGCATCCGCCTGGGCGTGGACGTCGGCGGGACCTTCACCGACGTCGTGGTATTCGCCGACGGCATGACGACGGCGAAGGTGCCGACGACGGCCGACCAGAGCGAGGGGGTGCTCGCGGGCGTCGAGGCGGCCTGCGAGGCAGCCGGCGTCGACCCCACGGACGTCGAGCAGTTCAGACACGGGATGACCGTCGCGACCAACGCCCTGCTCGAGGGCGGGGGCGCGGAGACGGCACTCGTGACTACCGAGGGATTCCGGGACGTGCTCGCGGTCGGACGCCAGGACCGACCGGCGCTGTACGACATCGACGCGGAAAAGCCCGACCCGCTGGTGCCCCGCGAGCGCCGGTACGAGCTCGACGAGCGGGCGACCGTCGACGGGATCGAACGGGCGGTCGACGACGAGGAGGTGCGCGAGCTCGCGGCCGATATCGCGGCAGACAGCGTGGCCGTCTCGCTATTGCACGCCTACGCTCACCCCGGGAACGAGCGCCGGGCTGCCGCGGTACTTCGCGAAGAACTGGACGCGACGGTCGTCGCTTCCCACGAGACCCTCGCCGCGTTCCGGGAGTACGAGCGGACGGCGACGACGGCCGC
>JAZKSZ010000168.1:0-4941 GCA_036625795.1 Haloarculaceae archaeon | reverse complement strand
ATCCTCGTCGTCGACGTCAACGACGGCTTCCAGCCCCAGACTCACGAGGCCGTCGACATCCTCAAACGGACACAGACGCCCTTCGTCGTCGCCGCGAACAAGGTCGACACCGTGCCTGGGTGGCGCCCCGAGACCGACCGCCCCTCGAAAGTCGCCATCGAGGCCCAGTCCGACCGCGTCCAGGGCGACCTCAACGAGGCGCTGTACGAGATCATCGGCCAGCTCTCCGATTCGGACTTCTCGGCGGACATGTACTGGCGCGTGCAGGACTTCCAGGCCAACGTCGGCGTCGTCCCCGTCTCCGCGGAGACCGGCGAGGGCGTGCCCGACCTGCTGACGGTCCTCATGGGTCTGTCCCAGCGGTACATGAAAGAGGAGATGGCCATCGACGCGACCGGCCCGGGTGCGGGAACGGTCCTGGAGGTGACCGACACCCAGGGCTTCGGGACGACCGTCGACGTCGTGGTCTACGACGGGACGGTCCGCGCCGACGATACCATCGTCATCGGGGGGGCCGAGGGCACCATCGTCACCGACGTGCGCGCGCTGCTCCAGCCCAAGCCGCTCGCGGAGATCCGCACCGAGGAGGCCTTCGAACAGGTCGAGGAGGTCGTGGCCGCCGACGGGATCAAGGTCGCCGCGCCGGACCTCGATGGGGCGATCGCCGGCGCGCCGGTTCGGGTGGTCCGGGACCGCCCCGTCGAGGATGTCGTCAGCGAGGTCGAGGCGGAACTCGCCGACATCGAAGTCTCGACCACCGAGGAAGGGATCACGGTCAAGGCAGACACCCTCGGAAGCCTGGAGGCCATCGCCGGCACACTCGAGGAGGCGGAGATCCCCGTCATGCACGCCGAGGTCGGCGACGTCGCGCCTCGGGACGTCCGGCTGGCCGGGACGGCAAACGAGCCGGAGCACCGTGCCATCCTCGCGTTCAACGTCGACGTGCTCGACGACGCCCGCGCCCTCGCCGACCAGGAGGAGGTCGAGCTGTTCGAGCACGACGTCATCTACCGGCTGGTCGAGGAGTACGAGGACCACGTCGAGGCCATCGAGCAGGCCCAGCAACAGCAGGTCCTCGAGAACATCACCCGGCCGGCCCGCTTTCAGGTCCTCGAGGACCACACCTTCCGCCAGTCCGACCCCGCCGTGGTCGGCGTCGAGGTGCGGGGCGGACTGTTGGGGCGCAACGTGAATGTCGTGAAGTGGGACGGCGACGAGCCCGAGCGCGTCGGCTCGCTCAAGTCGATCCAGGACGAGGGCGAGGACGTCGACGAACTCCGGACCGGGGAGCGCGCCGCAGTCTCCATCGACGGCCCGACCGTCGGCCGTGGTATCGAGGAGGGTGACGAGCTCTGGGTCGAGATCCCCGAGAAACACGCCAAGATCCTCGAACAGGAACTGGCCGAGGACATCTCCGCCGACGAGCGCGAGACCCTCTCGATGTACCTCGAAAACCACCGCAACCGCGACCCCTTCTGGGGCAAGTAGAGTCGCTTCGGCTTCTGTTTCCCGTATCCCCTCCACGGAGCGGTGGCCGTCGCTCGATCCCGTAATAATATTTAATTACCTGGCCATCGATAGTCGACCCGTGTCACGGCTCTCCCGGTACGACCTGGTCCTCGCGACCATCGCGCTCGTGATGGCGCTGGCGGGAGTTGCGGGCGCGCTCACGTCGCTGGCGATGTCGACAGCGCTCGCCGCGGGGAGCGTGCCGGCCGGCGGGACCGTCGGCTACGCGCTGTTCGTGGCGACGCCGGAGCCGGAGGGCTGAGGCTATTTCGCTGTCGGGGTGGGGTCGTCGGGCATCGCCCGCTTGACCTGGAGGGCGGCGCTGGCGGCGAGTCCGCGGGCGAGTTCGTCGCGGTCGGTGTCGACGACGCCGTCGCCGTCGAGTTCGTAGTCGGCGCTGACGACCGAGCCGACCGGCGGACGGACCGCGACGGTCGCCCGCGGGCCTTCGGTCCCCTGTCGCAGTTCCGAGCCGACGACGAACTCCCCGGGGAGGAGGTTCCGGGTCCGGGCGGCGACGCTGGCGAGGTCCTGCCGGAGGGTCCGGCGCTGGCTTGCCGTCAGCTCGACCGTCGAGTCGTCTCCGAGCGGCGAGTTTCCGTACATTTGCTGTTCCACATGATTACGCGTCAGGGGTACAAAAGTCCGCCGGCTGCGTCAACATCGACACGGGCTGTGTACCGCCCCGGACGCGACAGCGCTACCTCGGCACGAACCGGCACGGACCGGCGCGCCCCGGCTACAGCAGCGGTCGACTCTCGCCGTAGGCTGCACAGACGACCACGCAGGTGTGCCGGTCGGGGTGGGGGTCGGCGGTCCGGAGGACGACCTCGCGGTCGACCGGCTCCCACTCCCGCAGCGAGCAGCCGTGCCGGAGCCCCGCGGCGATCGTCTCCCGGACCCGTTCGGAGTCCCGACCACCCGCCTCGTAGAAGACCCCCGGGCCGTCGGTACTGCGAGCCCAGCCGATCGCCGCGACTGCGGGCGCACGCTCGTCGGCGCCGCCAGCGTCGGCGGACTGGACCTCGTGTCCGCCGGAACCGTCGCCTCCGTCGGCCGGCGGGACGCTCGCCCGCGCCTGGACGACGGTCAGTTGCTCGCCGGGCGGCCCCAGGTCCGGGGCGGTCCCGACGGCCTCGACCGGCGGGTCCGCGGGAACGACGGAGGAGACGGTCACGAGGTTGTAGTCGTGGACCCCCGCCTCGGCGAGTGCGGCGTCGTAGGCCGCGGTCCCGGTCGGGCCCGTCCCCGACCCCCACACGACCCGAATGACACTCATAGCCGCGGTAGGCCATCGAGCCGATAAGGCGTTTCGTCTCCGGTCCGAACTTCCCCGGGCCGTCGATCAGCCCTCGTAGCCGGCGTACTCCATCAACTGGGCGAAGATCTCGCTGTCCATGACCTCTTCGTAGACGATGCCGGTGAGCATTCCGCCGGGGTAGGTCTGGCCGTTCATCACGTGTTTGACTTTGTGGCAGTGGATGAGGTAGATCCCGGGGTCGGCGTCAGCCTCGAACTCGATGGTGTGCCGGCTGGCGGGCGGGATGCTGGTAATGTCGCGCTCGTGCTGGGCGGCCTCGCTGATCCGGCCGCCGTCCTTGGCGATCACCCGGAAGCGGTGGTTGTGGAGGTGCATCGGGTGGTCCATGTAGCCGTTGTTCGCGAAGTGGATCCGGACGGTGTCGCCCTGCTCGACCAGCACTGGCGAGCCTTGCTCGGGGTGCAGCGTCCGCGGCGCCGCCTTCCCGTTGAGCGTGAACACGTCTGGACGGCGGTTCCGGACGTTGTAGGTGACGTCCTCGCCGGCGAACTGGCGGTTGAGCCGGGAGTCCCAGTCCTTCAGCGTCATGAAGTACTCCTTGTCGGCCGGCTCGTACCCCTCGGGGTCGACCCGGAAGATGCCGTACATCCCCATGTCGATGTGGCGGTGGGTCTGGTAGTGACAGTGATAGACGTGGGTTCCGGGGACGTTCGCCGGGATCTCGTAGGTGTGTTGCTCCCCGGCGGGGACCGTGATCCCGGTCGTGGTGGGGACGCCGTCGTTCTCCCAGGTCTTCTCGACGGCGTGGAAGTGGACCGTGTGGGGCCGCATCCCGTTGGTGTTGTCGAGCGTGACCTCCATGTCCTCGCCCTCGGTCGTCCGGATGATCGGCCCGGGGACGCTGGGCTCGCGGTCGTCGGCCTGCCAGGCCCACACCTGCGGCAGTTCGACCGGCCCGCCCATCGTCTCGCCGGGGTGGACGTCGTGTCTCGAGGGCACCGAGCGCAGCGTCACCTGGTTGCCCTGTTCGTCGACGTTGACGACCTGTGGCGGGCTCGTCGTCGGGAGGTCCTGCTGAGCGGGACGTCCGCCCGTCGCCGCCTGCCCGTCGCTGCCGTCGTTGATCGGTGCGCTTGCACAGCCTGCCGTCGCCACGATCCCGGTCGTCCCGGTCGCTGCGACGAACTCGCGCCGGGAGAGCCCGGAACCGGGTGCGCCCATCTGGGTCATACACCTCTCCCTTTCGACCCCCGATATATATGGGGCAAGCTCGTTCCCACCGTTCGGGACGCGTTCCAGACGACTGAAAACCCGGGCGAACATGTTCGTGCCGTCCCGGTCCGTCACGTACTTTGCCGGCTGGCGCCTATCGCAGGTAGATGGAGTATCTGGAGCAGCGTCGGGAGCGCGTCGAGGAGCGCCTGGGGGAGGTCGTCAGGGCCGTCGAGCCGGTCGAGCTCCAGGCACAGCTCCGCCACGTCGCGCTCTCGGGCGGCAAACGGGTCCGCCCGATGGTCACCCTGCTGGTCTGTGAGGCACTCGACGGCGACGAGGAGACCGCGCTGGACTACGCTGTCGGCGTCGAACTCGTCCACAACGCCTCGCTCGTGGTCGACGACGTCATCGACGACTCCGACATCCGCCGCGGTACCCCCGCCGCCTGGGCCCAGTTCGGCTACGGTCCCGCCATCGTCGCCTCCGACGGCCTGCTCGGGGAGGCCTTCGAGCTGTTCTCCACGGACGAGCGGGCGATGCAGGCGGTCGCGGAGTCGATGGTCAACCTCGGCGAGGGGGAGGCCAGCGAGCTCGTCGACCGGCCGACCGACGAACGCGAGTACATGCAGCTTGCCCGCCGGAAGACGGGAGCGCTGTTCCGTGCGGCCGCCGAACTCGGCGCTATCGCGGCCGACGCCGACGCCTACACCGTGGAGGCCCTCGGGCAGTACGCCGAGCGGGTGGGGGTAGCCTTCCAGATGCGCGACGACGTGCTCGACGCCACCGCCGACGCCGACCAGCTGGGCAAACCCGCTGGCCGCGACGCCGCCATGGAGCGCCCCTCGCTGGTGGAGGTGACCGACCTCACCCCGGAGGAGGCCACCGACCGCGCCCGCGAGGAGAGCGAAGCTGCCCTCGCAGCCCTCGATTCCGTTGACATGCCCGACTCGCAGGCC
>JAZKSZ010000002.1:0-25329 GCA_036625795.1 Haloarculaceae archaeon | reverse complement strand
GTCGGTGGTCATCTTCACCGGCACGCTCCAGATGTCGGAGATCGTCGCCGCCCAGGAGGCCGCGCTGTTCTCGCTGGGCCCCATCGCGATCCCCTCGTGGTTCGCCTTCGTCAACCCCTTCGCGTTCGTGCTCTTTATGATCGCGAACCTCGCGGAGGTCGGCCGCAACCCCTTCGACATCCCGGAGGCACCGACGGAGATCGTCGCCGGCTACCAGACCGAGTACTCGTCGGTGTACTTCGTGCTCGTCTACCTGGGGGAGTTCGTCCACATCTTCCTGGGCGGCGCCATCGCGGCGACGCTGTTCCTGGGCGGACCTGCGGGCCCGATCCTGCCGGGCTTCGTGTGGTTCCTGATCAAGATCTGGGCGGTGTTCCTGTTCACCCAGTGGGCCCGCTCGGCGCTACCCAGGGTACGGATCGACCAGCTCATCCAGATCGGCTGGAAGGGGATGCTCGTGCTCTCCTTCGCCAATCTGGTGCTGACTGCGGTGATCGTAGGAGCGATCGCGTAAGGAGGACACAATGATAGGAATACTGAAATCGATGGCAACGACGATGAAACACGCGCTCGACGGCACGACGTTCACCGTCGAGTACCCGGAGGACGAACCCGAGGTCTCGCCGCGGTTCCGTGGCGTCCACAAGTTCAGCCAGGAGCGGTGCATCTGGTGTCGGCAGTGCGAGAACGTCTGTCCGAACGACACTATCCAGATCGTCACCGACGAGCAGCGCAACGGCGAGCAGTACAACCTCCACATCGGCCAGTGCATCTACTGCCGGCTCTGCGAGGAGGTCTGCCCGACCGACGCAATCGTCCTGACCCAGAACTTCGAGTTCGTCGCCGACACGAAAGACGAGTTCGCCTACAACAAGGAGGACCTCAAGAACGTCCCCTGGTACAAGGACATCGACCCGCTCGAATCGCGGGAACCGGACCGGGGGGCCTGGATCGGCGAGGGCGAGGGCGACGTGGATTACCAGTAACGCTCCGACCCGAGCGGAGCGAGGGTCGCTTTTCCGCCCACGGTTTTCGCGGAGCGGTGGCGAGCGACGCGAGCCACCCGACGAGAAAACGGTGGTGGCGCGTCGACCCGCTCGAATCGCGGGAACCGGACCGGGGGGCCTGGATCGGCGAGGGCGAGGGCGACGTGGATTACCAGTAAGAGACACCGCGCGTCGACCGTCGTTTTTTCCGCGCTCCGACGACGAGCGAGCGAGGGCTCTCGCCAGCGAGACAGAACATACAGGGGAGGGCCCGTCGAAGGGCGTGGCGTGTCCCAGCCGGCCGAGACCGCCACGTCGGGGGTCCCGTGGACCTCGGGACTCCTCTACGTCATCCTGGCGAGTTCGCTGATGGGCGTGATGGGAGTCTCGCTGTTGAGTCCCGTACTCCCCGAACTCCGGTCGGTGTTCGACGTCACGGACGCGCAGGTGGGGTTGCTCATCACCGTCTACACCCTCCCCGGGGCGCTCATCGCCCCCTTCGCCGGCCTCGCGGCCGACCGCTTCGGCCGCCGGCGCGTGCTCGTCCCGCTGCTGGTCACCTTCGGGGTCGCCGGCGCTGCCATCGCCTTCGTCACCGACTTCCGATACGTCCTCGCGCTCCGGTTCCTGCAGGGGGTCGGTGCGAGCGCGCTGATCACGCTCGCGGTCACCATCATCGGCGATGCCTTCGAGGGCACACAGCGGGACGCGCTGATCGGGCTGAACGGGAGCGCGACCAGTGCGGGCGCGGCGGTGTACCCGCTCATCGGCGGCGCGCTGGCAGCGATCCGCTGGAACGTCCCCTTCCTGTTTTTCGGCGTCGGCATTCTCGTCGGAGTCGTCGCGCTGTTCGTACTCGATCCGACCCCCAGCAGCGACCCGGACTCGGTGTCCACCTATCTCGGCCGATTGCAGGCGGTGGCGCGGCTGCCGAGTGCGCTCGCTATTTTCTTCGCGCTGTTCGCGGCGTTTTTCGTCTTCTACGGGGCAGTCCTCACTGCACTCCCGCTGTTGTTGAGCGACCAGTTCGGTCTCACCTCCAGCGAGATCGGGCCGCTGCTCTCGGCAGTGGCAGTCGCGAGCGCGCTCGTCTCCTCGCAGTACGGCCGGGTCGGGCGGTGGCGGGCGCCGGAGGAACTCGTCGCCCTGGGGTTCGTGGCCTACGGCGTGAGCCTGCTCGGCGTCTGGCTCGCGCCGACGCCGCTTGCCGTCGGCGTGGCACTCCTGGCCTTCGGCGTTGGCTTCGGAGTCCTGATCCCGTCGATCGACACGACGGTTGTCACGCTCGTCTCCGCGGACCTGCGGGCCGGGATGATGGGCCTTCGAACGAGTGTGCTCCGGGTCGGACAGACCGTCGGCCCGGTGGCCTTCACCGCGACCGCCGACACCTTCTTCGCGTCGACGGCGGTCGGCTACCGGACGCTGATCGTCGCAGGCGGGGTCGCGGCTGTCGTCGCCGGGCTGGGCGGGTACACGCTCCTGCGGCGCCATCCCACCTTCGCGTGAGCGTCAGGCGTCACGTCGCAGCGCTCGCACGCCCGGTCCCCTGCCTGCTCACCGTCCCTCAGCGTGCTCGCCACGGAGCACCATGTACGTCGTCGACAGCCGCGCAACGAGTTTTCCCGCCGAGTTGTGGACGTCGCACTGGACGAACCCGAGCGTGCGGCCGCGGTTGACGACAGTCGCGCTCGCTTCGAGCCGGTCATCGAAGACCGGGCGCAGGAAGTTGACCTTGAGTTCGAAGTTCGTGGTCGACTCCTCGGGCTCCAGAGTGGTCCCGAACGCGAACCCGGTCGCGGTGTCGGCCAGCGCAGTGATGACCCCGCCCTGCACGGGGCCGCCGCGGTTCGCGAAACGTGCCCCGGCGTCCATCGCGAGGGTGGCCTCGCCGTCCCCGACGCTCACGACCTCCCACCCGAGCATGGCGCCGACCGGGGACTCCGGCGCGGCCTCGGCCGGCCCGCCGTGGGGACTGTCGACCTCGCCGGCGCGCCGTGCCTCGGCGACTGCGACCTGCTCGCGGACGCGCAACTCGCGGTCGAGCGCTCCGGCGAGTACGTCCGCGGGGTCGCCGTCGGCCGCCGCCTGCAACCGCTCGTACTCGGACGCAGTGAGCGACAGTTCGACCGTGTGAGTGTCGTCGGTGTCGGCCATGCCGGCCGCTCGCTCGGCTGCGAGAAAACGGTTCCGCCCTCGCTCCGCCTCGCCTCCGCGAGCGCCCATAGTCCGGCCCCGAAATCTATATCATCGAGGCGACAGAACATTCCTACTCCCACGTAGTTCCACATCCGGAGCTATGGCGGGAGAGAACACGGTGACCAACATGGTATTCAAGAAAGTGACCCTGATCGGGACGAGCGGCGAGAGTTTCGAGGGCGCAGTCGACGACGCCATCCAGCGGGCGGAGATGACCCTCGATAACATCCACTGGCTGGAAGTGAAAGAGCAGGGCGTCGAACTCGCGAGCGTCAACGACCGCGAGTACCAGGTCGAAGTCGAGGTGGCCTTCGAACTCGAGGGGGGCGCGGAGTAGCCGTCTCAGGTCCGGAAGCTCTCGCCGCAGCCACACTCGCTGACGACGTTGGGGTTCTGGACGTGAAAGCCCTCCCCCTGGAGGCCGCCCTCGTAGTCGAGGACGGAGCCCTCGATGTAGTCGAGGCTGGCGGGGTCGACGAGGATGCGCAGCCCGTGGTGTTCGGTGACCGTGTCGTCCTCCTCTGGCTCGTGCTCGAAGCGCATGCCATACGAGAGGCCGGCACAGCCGCCCTGCTGGACGTACAGGCGGAGGCCTCCCTTCGAGGCGTCCATGCCCTCCCGCTCCATGAGGTCGAGCGCCTCCGAGGCGGCCTGCTCCGTGACTGCCACGGCGTCCTCGGGTGCGCCCTGCTCGACAGTACTCATATCCCGTCATACTGGGGGGACGCCCAAAACGGTGTCGGCGCCAGGCACCATCCGGGGTTCGAGAACAACTGCTGCCGAGGGCCGGAACGCTTCCGCGTTCCCCGTCGGACGCTGACCGAGAGAGCCCCGAACCGCTGGACGGCTGCGACTCGCTGTCTCCGGAAGTCGGGGATTTCCGGGATGACGAGAGACCGAAGCTCTCGCGAACTACGCTTCTCACTCGCGTCGCTCGCTGCGGTGTCTGCTCACGGGCGCTACGCGGCGCTTCGCGCCGCGACTGCGAGGCGGTGCAACCGCCCCGCTGCGTCCGGTCGCGCGGGCCGAGGGCCCGCCACCCGCTCCGCGCTGGCTGCCCGAGGGACGTTCGTCCATCGCTGTTCCCGAGGACCGCGCACGAAGCTGTCGCGACCTCGCGTCGCGGCAGCGCGCGCCAGCGGCGAGTGGGCGGTTCGTCTGCTCCGTCCCGGCTCCCTCGCGGCCGCGCTCACTCCTCGAACCGCTTCTCGATGCTCGCGGCGTGGCCCTCCAGCCCCTCCGCGGTGGCGAGCGTCGTGACCGTCTCCCGGAGGTCTGCAAGCGCGTCCTCGTCGAGGCGCTGGACTGTCGAGGAGCGCATGAACGTGTCCACGGAGAGCCCACCCGTGGTGCGGGCCGCACCGCCGGTCGGGAGAACGTGGTTCGGGCCGGCCGCGTAGTCGCCGGCGGCGACGGGGCTGTACCGCCCCAGGAAGACCGACCCGGCACTGTCGATCCGGTCCAGCAGGGCCTCCTCGGTCTCCTCGTCTCCCGCGACGATGGAGAGGTGTTCGGCGGCGTACTCCTCGGCGAACAGCGCCGCCTCGCTCATCGAGCGCGCGAGGAAGACGCCGCTGGCCTCGTTCTCCAGCGCCCCCTCGATGACTTCCCGGCGCTCGCGCTCGGCGGTCTGGGCCTCGACGGCGTCGGCGACGGCCGCCGCCAGTCCCTCGTCCGCGGTGACGACGGCGACGGCGCTGTCGGTGTCGTGTTCGGCCTGGGCGACCATGTCGGCGGCGACGAGCTCCGGGTCTGCAGTTCCGTCGGCCACCACGAGCAGCTCGCTGGGGCCGGCCAGGAAGTCGATGGTCACGTCGCCGCGAACCTCGGCCTTGGCGGCGGTCACCCACCGGTTGCCCGGGCCGGCGATGCAGTCGACGGCGCGGACGGTCTCGGTACCGTAGGCCAGCGCCGCCACGGCCTGCGCACCGCCGACCTGGTAGACGGCGTCGGCGCCGGCGACCTCGATGGCCGCGAGCGTCGCGGGGTTGAGCTGTTCGGCCGGCGGGGTTGCGACCGCGATGTGCTCGACGCCCGCCACGTCCGCGGGGATGACACCCATCAGGGCGCTGGAGGGGTACGCGGCCGTGCCGCCGGGAGCGTACACGCCGGCGCTTTCGAGGGGACGGAACCGTCGACCGAGTTCGCGGCCCCCGAAATCCTCGCGCCAGTCCTCGGGGCGCTGGCGTTCGTGGAACGCCCGGATGTTCGCGGCGGCCGTCTCGATGGCCGCGAGCACGTCGTCGTCCACCCGGTCGACGGCGCGCTCGGCCCGGTCGGTCACGTCGATGTTGCCCACGTCGACGCCGTCGAACTCGCGGGCGAACTCCCGGAGCGCGACGTCGCCCTCCTCGCGGACCCGGGCGACGATGTCGCGTACATCCTCCCGGACCGCGTCGATGCCGGCCGACCGCTCGAAGGCCGCCGCCCGCTCCCCCGGCCCGAGGTCGGCGATGGGTCGAACGTCCATACCGTCCTTACCGCCGGGTCGCACAAACGACTTGCGAGTCCCGTTTGCGGCCGGCTCGACAGGAGACGGGACACCGGCGCGACGCGTCGCCGCTCAGACGGACAGCGAGAGGAGGTGGGCGGCCGAGGCCA
Source organism: Haloarculaceae archaeon (assembly GCA_036625795.1). GTDB lineage: Archaea > Halobacteriota > Halobacteria > Halobacteriales > Haloarculaceae > Salinirussus. Next base: position 19,546 of record JAZKSZ010000002.1, on the reverse strand, counting down.
GCACCGTCGTGGCGAGGACGACGACGGCCACGGCCAGCGCGGGCAGACTCAGGTTCAGATGGGCCGCCCCTGCGTAGCCGAACCACGCGGTCGCCGCGGCGCTCGCAAGGAGAACCAGGTGAACCAGCGCCCAGGGTCCGACTCGGCGGCCGACGCCCGCGACCCGCCGCCACAGCGGTTCGCGCTGCTGGCTCCCGACGTCCGTCGCGTCGACCCGGTGGTAGGCCGCTGCCGTCCCCCGCTGGCGCCGGCCCCGTCGCCTGCGGTCGGTTCTCGCTCCCGAGGTTCCTGGAGTGGCCCCCGCGTCTGATGCTCCTGGTGTCGTCGTCTCCGATGCCGTCGCCCCGGTCGCGTCCCTCCCCGCCGCGGTGCCAGTACTCGCCGCCGCGGTGCCAGTACTCGCCGCCGCGGTACCAGTACTCGCCGCCGCGACGTTCGTGCTGTCGCCAACCGTCTCGTCGCTGTCTCCGCCGTCGTCCCCGCCTTCCCCGCCGTCCTCAGCCGTCCACACGCTCGCGTCGACGTGATCCCGGACGTAGGCAGCGTGACCGAGACGGTCGTAGCGGGCGCGTTCGTCGCCGTCGACCAGCACGTCCCGGGCGACGGTGAGCCGCGCGAACTCCCGGGGAGCGTCGGGGTCGTCGGTCACGTCGGGATGGGACTCTTTGACCCGCTCGCGGTAGGCCCGCTCGACGGCCTCCCCGTCGGCGCCCGGTTCGACCCCGAGAACGCTGTAGAACGTCTCGGCCATGCGTATGCGTCGGCCGTGCGTACGCGGCGCCGGCGCAAAGAGCTGTCGCCGGCCTCGCGCTCGTGAACCCTCACGCACATGCCTGTGGCCGCCCGAGCGGACTCATGGCCGACCACGCGAACCCGGGCTACGAGCGCGCCTTCGGGACCGACGACCTCACCTTCGGCCTGGGCTTTCCACTGACCGGCAGCCGGGAGGCAGTACCCGACGTGGACAGGGAGATGGCGCTCGCCGCCCACGCCGAGGACGTCGGCTTCGACGCGCTGTGGGCGCGGGACGTGCCGCTGTACTGGCCCCGCTTTGGCGATGCGGGCCAGAGTTTCGACGTCTGGCCGTGGCTGAGCCATGCCGCCGCCCACACCGACGAGGTCGCGCTCGGGACGGCGAGCGTCGTCCTCCCGCTCCGGCACCCGCTGCACGTCGCCAAGGCCGCCGCCTCCGTCGACCGGCTCTCGGGCGGCCGGCTCCTGCTGGGCGTCGCAACCGGCGACCGCGACCCCGAGTATCCAGCCTTCGGCGTCGACCCCGAGGACCGCGGCGCGCGCTTCCGGGAGGCCGTCGAGGTGCTGCGGGCCGTCTGGACCGGGGAGTTCCCGGAGGTCGACACCGACCGCGTGACCCTCGAGGGAGAACTGGACTTGGTCCCCGAACCGACGGCTGACGCCATCCCGCTGCTCCCGACGGGCCACGCCCGCCAGGACCTCGCGTGGGTCGCCGAGCACGGCGACGGCTGGCTCTTTTACCATCTGCCCGACCGCACGCTCGAGACCTACCTCGAAGACTGGCGGGCGGCCGCCGGCGAGAAACCCTACGCGATGGCCGTCCGGACGGAGCTGACGGAAGACCCGACCGCCGGCGCGGAGCACGTCCACCAGGGCTACCGGGCCGGCAGCGAGTGGCTCGTCGAGTACTTCCGGGACCTGGCGGAGACCGGCGTCGACCACGTGCTGGTCTCGGCTGGCGGCGACGACCCCCGCGAACGACTCACTCGCTTTGCGGAGACCGTCATCGAGCGGGTTTGACCGCGGAAGGGGCTGTAGCAGCCCACACACCGCCGTTCAGTCCACACCCACCCAGCCTAAATATCACGGTAAATTATTTCACACTCGGGCGCGTGAACTCTCAATGTCATGGCAATTGACTTCGCAAACAAGCAAAAGCCGTACGAACTGTTCGACAAGGCGAAACGCCGGGGGACCTGGGACCCCCTGGACTTCGACCTCAGCGAGGACAAGGTACACTGGGAGGAGGGCTTTTCGGAGGCCCAGAAAGAGCAGATCATGGGCACGTTCGTCGGCTTCTACGAAGGCGAGGAGTCGGTGACCCGCACGATCGTTCCGTACTTCACCATCGTCGACAAGCTGGAGGACGCGCCCTTCGACACCGTCCAGGAGGAGATGTTCCTCAGCACCCACCTGGTGGAGGAAGCCAAACACACCGACTTCTTCGCCCGCTACTTCGAGGAGGTACTGGGCACCCAGGAAACCGAGATCGACGAGTACGAGGAGTCGGACTACTGGCAAAACCCCGACCTCAAGGAGTTCCTCGTCGACGACCTCGAGGAGATCGGCGAGCGGATGCGCAAGACCGCCCGGACCGGTGACCAGCACGAGCTCCGCTACATCCTCGGCGAGGGCGTGATGCACTACATGGGGATCGTCGAGGCCCAGCTCGCCAAGGCCGGCTACGAGATCTTCGAGAACGTCTTCTCCGATATCTCCGACGACCTCGGGACGGAGATCATGCCGGGCTTCCAGGAGGGGATCAAGCTGATCCGCCAGGACGAGGGCCGACACATCACCAACGGCCGGTGGGTGATGAAGAAGCTCGCCGAGGAGGACCCCGACATCGTCACGGAGGTCTACGAGCCGAAGATCGAGGAGTACCTCGAGCGCCTGACCGGGCCCGAGAACGCCTCGGACGACCGCTACGAGGACTACTCCTTCGACATGGCCCAGCTCCAGCGCAGCGTCTCCAACGCGAACCTCCAGCAGACCATCGAGTATATCGGCCCCGAGAAGTTCGACAACTTCGGCGCGGACTTCGACATCGGCGCCTACAGCGGCGGCCGGGCTGCGGCCGGCGACTGAGGCTCGACCGCCCTCGTCTGTCCGCTTGCTTACTGGACTCCGCTTCAGCGAACCTTTACCGGCCGCGCCCCCCAGTCGGGGGTATGGATTCCCCTCACGTCGTCGCGATAAGCGGGAGCCGCCGGTCGGGCAGCTACACCCGCCGGAGCCTCCGGCTCGCCCTCGAGGCGGCGGCCGACGCCGGCGCCCGGACCGAACTGCTCGACCTGCGCGAACGTGACCTGCCGCCTTTCGACCCCGAGGCGGCCGAGCCCGAGCGTGTCCGCGCGCTCAAGCGACGGGTGCGCGAGGCCGACGGCGTCCTCCTGGGGACGCCAGTGTACCACGGCTCCTACGCCTCGACGCTGAAGGACGCGCTCGACTACTGTGGCCGCGAGGAGTTCCGGGACACGACCGTCGGCCTGCTGGCGGTCGCCGGCGGGGGCAGCTACGCCAGCACGCTCGACCACCTCCGCGTCGTGGTGCGGACGGTTCACGGCTGGACGGTCCCCCACCAGGTGGGCATTCGCAACGCCTCCGACTACTTCGAGGGTGAGGAGCTGGCCGACGACGGGCTGGCCCGGCGCGTGGAACGGCTCGGGCGGGAGGTCACCGCTAACGCCACCGTCGAGCCCGCGGCCCGGGCCGAGGCACACCCGTCGGAGAGCCGGTAGCGGTTCACCTGGCTGTCGCTGGCGGTCAGTTCGAAAGTGTCGCCCGGAACACTAACGACCGGCGTCATCCCCGGGCGGTGTGCCGCGTCGGCCGGCTAACCCTCGTGCCGGGCGGGGGACGCCGGTGTGGCGTCCCCGGCTGCCGAGACGGTGCGAACCGTCGAGGCGGGAGGGCGCCTCGCGCCCTCCGGTTGCCCTGACGGCGCGAGCCGTCCGGGCGGGGAATCGCTGCGCGATTCCCGAATGCGCGAACGGGCTGTGCCCGCTCGCACCGGTGTCGCATGCCTGGGATCACCGCGCTGTCATCGCACCCGTGCAGGTGTGCTCGGGCGGGGATTGGGCACGCATCGAGGCTTGCCGGCCGAGCGTCTTCAGGCTGCCGCTAGACGGCGTACTCCGACTCCCGGAGCTGGACGTAGGCACCGTCGGCGAAGTGGGCCTTCGTCTTCCGGTAGGTCCGGACCATCCGGATCCCCGTCAGCCCCGAGCGCAGCAGGCTGAGGAGGCTGTACTCCCCACGGTTGAGCATCGTGTCTGCGGTCTTGAACGCCCGGTCCCAGTCGTCGGGTCCGTACGGCTCGACGATGTCGGCGAGCGTGACGTTCCGGAGGACCTCGTCGCCGATCGCGTCCTGCCAGGCCGCGTTGTACCGCTCGAGGTCGCCCTCCGCGGCCAGGCGGCCGGCGATCCGCCCCGTCCGGACGGCGACGTGGTCGCCGCCCTCGTGGAAGGCGGAGGTCGCACCCATCGCGCCCCCGACGACGGCGACGTTCGCGGCCGTCGGCGACTCGATGGGCTGGGTCGAGGAGATGGGATACGTTTCGGTGCCGCCCCGTTTCCCGCGGTCCTCCACCAGCGGGAAGTCCTCGACCTCGTAGCCGGGGTACTCGCGGGCCAGCAGCCGCCGTAGGTATTCCGCCCCCCCGGGGATGGCGTCGTCATCCTCGGAGAGGAGGGCCCACTCAGAGCGGTCGAAGTCGTCGATGTCCAGCCCGATGGGCATCGTCAGCCCGACCCGCGCGATGCCGTCTTCGTTGGGGAAGACCCAGGGGTAGGCGGTGTGGCCGGGCATGTACCCCCACCAGAACTTCAGCCGGTCGGGCTCGAACAACTCGGCGGGCATCCGCCGGTGCTCCTGGTACGCGATGTGGTTCACTTCGGTCGATGGCATCCGCTCGCCCAGGGGGGTGTCGAGAAACTGGTCCAGCGCCGGCCCGGTGACCGTCCGCTGGGGCCCGTCGGCGAGTACCAGCGCCCCGGCCTCGACAGTCTCCCCACCGGACAGCGAGAGCGTGTGCGTCGGCCCCTCCGGCCCCGACAGGTCGGAGTCGACGCCGGTGACGCTGTCCCCGACCCGGTAGGTCGCGCCGACAGCCTCTGCCTCCTCGCGGAGCCAGTCGTCGAAGCCAGCCCGGTCGAAGGCGAAGCCGAAGTCGGGGTAGGAGGCATCCAGTCCCGTGTCTTCGATGGTGAGCGTCTCCGTCGGCCCGACGAAATCCGCCCCATCCAGGGTCCGGAGGACGACCTCGTCGGGGACGTCGGTCGGCAGGTCCATCAGGTCGACCCAGTAATCGAGCATTCCAGCAGCGTCCGTCGAGTCCGGGCCGAGCCCCTCGCGGTCGGCCCGGGGAACGCCCTTCTCGAGGACGAGCGCGTTCGCGCCGGCCGCGGCGGCGGCCCAGGCGGCTGAGGTTCCCGCGGGCCCGCCGCCGACGACGGCGACGTCGACGCGTTCCATACCCACACGCCGCGCCGTCGGCTCTTAAACCTCCTGTCATCGGGCGAGGGCGTGCCGCCGGGGGCCGACTCAGGGGCGCGACCGCTCGCGGTCCCGGGTTCGACGGGGTTCGGCCTCGGGATTCCGCGTACTCGTCTCCAGGGCGTCGAACAGCGCCGGCCAGTCCGTCCCGACGTCCCGAACGGCCTCGTCGACCTCGGCGCGCTTCTCCGCGACCCGGCGTCGCAGGTCGCCGTCCACACCAGCGCCGGTCGCCTCGGCGGCACCGAGCCGTGCCGTCAGCGCGAAGTACTCGTCGAGCGCGTTCAGGCACCGCCGGCGCGCCCGGCAGGTTTCGAGGACCTCCCGGACGTCCGCCCGGGTCACCGGCCTGCGGACGTGCTGGTCGACGGGAAGGTCGGCCAGGTCCGGGTCCTCGGGCAGCGAACTCACGAGCGCGACGTGGACCTGGCCGACCCTGGCAGTCAGGTCGGCCGCCAGCCCCACGCCCGACGGGCCACCCATCTCGTGGTCGAGGCAGGCGACGTCCACGGCGCCGTCGACCCGCTCCAGCGCCTCCCGGCCGTCGGCCGCCAGCCGGAGGTCCTGGTCCTCCAGCCAGCAACTGTACCGCTTCCGGACCCCAGGGTCGTCGTCCGCGACGAGCACCGTCAGTGGGTCCTCCATCACCGATGGTTCTACGCCCTCTCCCGGTGTAAAACGAGCGGAGCGTTTTCTCTGAGTGAAAGTACCGGTCGATAACAGTTACAGGTAGCCGTTCTGGAGCAGCAGTTCGCCGTTCAGCAGCGACGCCCCCGCGGCCCCGCGCAGCGTGTTGTGGGCGAGACAGTTGAACTGGAGGCCGCCCGCCGTTCCCTGGAGGCCGCCGGCGGCGATGGCCATCCCGTTCTCCCGGTCCCGGTCCAGGCGGGGCTGGGGCCGGTCGGGCTCCTCGAAGACGTGGACCAGCTGGTCGGGCGAGCTGTGCAACTCGAGAGCCGGGTACGACCGCATGGCCTCGGCGGCCGCCTCGGGGGTCGCCTCCGCGGCAGTGTCGGTCCAGACGTTCTCCAGGTGACCATCGAGCGTCGGGATCCGGTTGCAGGAGGCGTCGACGCGGGCGTCGAGCCACTCCACCTCGGCGCCGTCGAAGGCGCCCAGCAGCTTCCGGGACTCGGTCTCCATCTTCGCCTCCTCGCCGCCGATGTGGGGGATGGCGTTGTCGATGATCTCCATCGAGGTGACCCCGGAGTAGCCGGCGCCGGAGACGGCCTGCAGCGTCGAGACCGTCACCCGGTCCAGCCCGAACGCCTCTTCCAGGGCCGCCAGGGGCGGCACCATCGTGATCGTCGAGCAGTTGGGGTTCTTGACGAGCGCGCCGTCCCAGCCCCGCCGGTCGCGCTGGACCTCGATGAGGTCGATGTGGTCGGCGTTCACTTCGGGGATGGTGAGCGGGACGTCCTCGTCGGTCCGGCCGTTCGAGGAGTTCGAAGAGACGACGTAGCCCGCCTCACAGAAGGCCGGTTCGACAGCCTCGCCGACGCTGGAGGGCAGCGAGGAGAACACCAGCGGGACGTCGTCGGGCATCGCCTCCGGGGTCGTCTCGCGGACCTCCATCGCCGCGATGTCGTCGGGGATGGGCGTGGAGATCCGCCACTTGGCAGCCTCGCGGTAGGTGCGGCCGGCGCTGTCCTCGCTGGCGGTCAGCGCGGCCACTTCGAACTCCGGGTGGGGGTCGAGCAGCTGGACGAGCCGCTGGCCGACCGCCCCCGTCGCACCGATGATACCGACTCGCGTTGTCATACCCTCCCGTAGCGGATAGCCGAGTCAAAACAGTTTGGAAAGGGCCACGACGGCCGGGAGAGAACGAAAAGAGACGGCCGGAGCGAGATCCGTCCGAAAACTCAGGCTTCGGCAGTCTGGCTGCCGTGTTTGTGGGTGACGTAGCCGGCGACCCGGTTGCGGACGTTCTTGGACTCGATGTTGGTCAGCTCCTGGACGACCTCCTTGTTGTGCTCGAAGTCGTGGCCGAAGGCGTCCGGGTATCGCTCCATCAGGAGGTTCGCGGTCTTCTTGACGTAGGCGGGCTTGATGGCCATCGTGACCCCACGTAGCCGGCTGGCCGTCTAAAAGGATTCGACTCCGGGCGGACACCGGGCGCCGGACCGTGACACGCCCCGCCGCGGTCGACGGGTCGTTGCACTCGCTGTCACCACTCGACCAGCTCGCGCAGCCGAGCCAGCGCCGCCTGCTCCCGCGGTCCCCCGCAGCGTTCGATGACTGCCACAAAGTAATCCAGGCGGTCGCGCAACTCGTCGGTGTCGTAGGCCTCGACGTCGAGCCGCGAGGCCGCGACCGTCGCCTCGACCACCGCACCGTGCCCGCGCCTGGTCGTCGGCACGACCTCCCGCTCGACGGCCGCCTCCTCCGGGTGGAGGTGCCAGTCGACCCACTCGGTGCCGCCCTCGGCTCCCTCGCCGACCCGCTCGACCGCGACCCGGACCCAGGCGTCCGCGCTGTCGAGCACTGGGTCGTCTTCCTCCCGGACGGCGAGGGCGGCCTCGGTGAAGTCGACCGGGTCGCGGGTGAACTGGACGTAGCCCTCCCCGCGCTCGGTGAAGTTGCGCCACGTTCGGGTCCGTCCCCAGGTCCGCGAGCGGACCGGCTGGCCACCGTCGTCACTCCCCCTGCCGCCCGTCCCGCCGTCGGCGTGGAGCCCCAGGGCCGCGACGTTCCAGCGCCCGTTCGGCCCCAGCGTCGTCACGACCGACTCCGTGACGCCCCGTAGCTCGACCGGCCAGGACACGTCAGACCACCAGCCCGCGTTCGAGGGCGACGAACAGGCCACCGGCGACCAGGTCGGCTGTCGTCCCGGGGTTGATGCCCCGCTCGACCAGCTCGTCGGCCAGCTCCTCGGGGGCTTCCTCGCCCTCCCGGGCAGCCCGTGCCCGCTGCCGGACCTCCTCGGCGGTCTCGCGGTCGTGGGTCGTCACCACGAAGGTGTCGACCTCCGCCGCGAGGGCTTCGAGGTAGGCGTCGGCGGCGCGGTCGGTCACCGGGCCCGACCCGCCCCGAATGCGGTCGGCGGTCCGGAAGGTCCGTTCGAATCCCTCGGTGTACTCGCGGGCGATGCCGTCCCCGGGGGCGCTCTCGGCCATCACGTCCGCGAGCGTCAGCCCGCGCTCGCGCAGTTCGGGGGCGGCGTCCCCGCCCCGGCGCACGTCTGGCAGGTCGAGGTCCCCAGGAGGGTCGTCGACCGCGACGTCGACGTGTTCGAACGCGCGGTAGAAGCCGACGGCGTCCTCGACGCCCGTCCGGCCGACAACCGCCCGGCCGCTCTCGGCGGTCAGGTTCCCGGCCGCGGCCGCCCGGACCAGCGGTATCAGGAGCAGGACCGCGCCGAACTGGGTGTTCCCGCCGGTCTGGCGGCTCATCCCCGCGACCGCCCGCTCGAAGGCCTCGCCGACCGGCGCGCCCTCCGCCGCGCGGTCGAGTCCCTCCCGGGCCCCGACTGCGCCGGTCACGAAGTGCTCGAAGTGGAGGTCGTCGTGGTCGCGGTGACGGTCGACGTTGCCCGGTTTGGGGGTGCTGGAAACTTCGAGCAGCAGGGCGAGCTGTGCGTTCTCCGCGGTCGACCGGCGTCCGGGAGTTGCCGTCACGGACCCGCCTCCCTCCGCTGGCGGACCCGCGGGTGGACCTCCAGGCTCGGGCGCTCGGCGAACGCCTCGACGGCCCGCCGGACGCGCGCGAGCACGTCCGGCCTGTCGCTTGCCCGCCCGACGCTGACCGCGTCCGCGCCGTACCGGAGGTACTCCTCGGCGCTCGCCCGGTCGCGGACGCCGTTGTTCGCCACGACCGCCACGTCCGACTCGACCGCCTCGACGACGTCCGCGACGACGGGCTCCGAGTCCATCGCGTCGACGTGGACCAGGTCCGCGCCGGCCTCCGCTGCCCGCCGGCAGACCGCCGGCAGGTCGACGCCCTCGACTTCCGTGCGGACCTTCACGCTCGTCGTCGCGCCGGCCTCGCTGGCCGCGCGGACCTGTTCGCAGAGCCGGTCGGCGTCCCGGAGGAGGGCGTGGCCCGCGCCGGCCGCGCACATCTCCTCCTGGCGGCAGTGGGCGTTGACCTCGAGGATGGCGTCGTGGTCGCGACAGACCGCAGCGACCGCCTCGAGGGGACCGACCGACCCGGTCCGGACGTTGATCGCCGGCCGGAGGTCGGCGTCGGCGAGCGCCTCGAACTGCTCGTCGACGAACGCGGTCGGGTCCTCGGGGAGGAACTCCGAGCGGTCCCGGTCGACCATCCCGCGGGCCGCCGCCCGGGTCGCGTCGTCGAGCGCGATCCCTCCCAGGAAGGCACAGCCGACGTGTGTCTCGGCCGCGCGGGCCCACGCCGCGTCGGCCTCCCCGGAGAGGCTGGCCAGCGCGACCGGCGGGTCGAAGGGAGGGGTCATCGGCCAGCCCCCACCGCCGCCAGTGCCTCGTCGACCGCCCGCGCGACGCGGGTGGCGTCTTTCCCGGAGTCGAGGGTCGTGTCGGTGCGGACGACCGGCCGGTCGAGGTCGGTCCCGTCGGCGGAATCGAGCACGAACGCGTCGGCGAAGGGGTAGGTCTCCGCGACGCCGGCCGTCGAGGGGTCGTAGCCCACCCCCTCCATCAGGTCCGCGGCGGGCCCCGAGAAGACCCGGTCCTGGATAAAGGGCGAGACCGCGACGACCGTCGTCTCCGCGAGTGCCTCCGGGATCCCGTCGACGGCGAGCAGCGGGCCGACGCTGGTCACCGGGTTGGACGGGCCGACCACGACCGGGTCGGACAGGGCTTCCAGCACGGCGTCGGTCGCCTGCGCGTCCCCGCTCCCCATGAATTCGACGCCCTCGACGGCCGGCTCGCCGTCGCGGGCGACCCAGAACTCCTGGAAGTGCATCGTCCCCTCCGGCGTGTCGATGAGCGTCGCCACCGGGTCGTCGCTCATCGGCAGCAGGTCCCACTCGAGGCCGTAGGCGTCGGCGAGCGTGCGGGTGACTTCCGTGAGTGTCTGCCCCTCGTCGAGCAGTCCGGTCCGGGTGATGTGGACTGCCCGGTCGCGGTCCCCGATGTACATGAACTCCGCGACGCCCGAGAAGCGCCGCCAGCGGGCGATCTCCCGGCCGGCGGTCTGCGATTCCGGGGGAAGATAGCGCGGACCGCCCTCTAGCCCGGCGGCATCGGCCAGCTCCTGGAGGCGGGTGTGGGTCTCGCCGCTGTCGTCGTCGATACCCCACCAGGTCTCCCGGTCGAGCACGTCCCCGCCGAGAAAGAGCACGGTGTCCAGGTCCGGGCAGACGAGGTGGCCGGCGATCTCCACGTCGTCGCCGGTGTTTGCCACGACCGTGGTCTCCCCGGGGTCGAAGACGGGGCCGGCGCCCGCGAGCAGCTTGGGCGTGCCGGTCCCGCCGGAGAGGAACGTCACCATACCCGGCATGCGGGTCCGCCGGGGCATAAACCGTCTGCTCCGGCCTGCGGCTCCGTCCGGGAGTGCCCGGGTCTCCGGACCGCGCGACGGAGGCTTTTAGCGGCGGACCGCCCAACGTCTCTCAATGACGACGATCAAGGACAGCGTCCACGACCACATCGCGGTCGAGGGCGTCGCCCGTGACCTGCTGGAGACCCCGCCCGTCCAGCGGCTCCGGCACATTTCGCAGCTGGGGACCGTCGTTCTCGTCTACCCCTCCGCCAACCACACCCGCTTCGAGCACAGCCTCGGCGTCTACCACCTCGCCGACCGGGCGCTCGAACACCTCGGCGTCGAGGGCCGCCAGGCCGAACGGGTCCGTGCGGCCGCCCTCCTGCACGACGTCGGTCACGCCCCCTACAGCCACAACATCGAGGACCTCATCTACCGCCACACCGGCAAGTACCACGACGAGGTCGAGGGGCTCGTCGGCGAGGGGGAGGTCGCCCGCGTCCTCTCCGAGCACGGACTCAACCCCGACCGGATCGCGGGGCTCATCGCCGGCGAGGGGCAGTTCGGCCAGCTGGTCTCCGGCGAGCTGGACGTCGACCGGATGGACTACCTGGTCCGGGACGCCCACCACACCGGCGTCCCCTACGGCACCATCGACCACCAGCGGCTGGTCCGGGAGCTCTGTTTCGTCGACGGCGACCTCGTGCTCGACGAGGGCAACGTCCAGGCTGCCGAGAGTCTGCTGCTGGCCCGGGCGCTGATGAACCCCACCGTCTACTCCCATCACGTCGCCCGGATCGCGAAGGTGATGCTCCGGCGTGCGACCGAGCGCCTGGTCGACGACGTCGACCCCGAACGACTCCGCCGGATGGACGACCACGACCTGCTCGTGGCGCTCCGTGACCACGAGCGCACCGCCGAGTACGCCCGCCGGCTCGACCAGCGCCACCTCCACAAGCGCGCGGTCTGGGCCGAGATGGACGCCGTCCCGGCGGACCTGCGGCAGGCCGACCACGACGAGGTCCGGGAGTTCGAGGCAGACATCGCGAGCGAGGCCGGCGTCGAGCCCTCCCACGTGATCCTCGACGTGCCCGCGGAGCCGGAGATGACCGAGTCGACCTCGCGGGTGCTGGTCAACGGCGAGGTCCGCCGGCTGGGCGACCAGTCGACGCTCGTCGGCGCGCTCCGGGCGGCACAGCGCGACCAGTGGCGCCTGGGCGTGTACGCTCCCCCCAAAGAGAGCGAGCGGGTCGGCGACGCCGCCGTCCGCGCGCTCGGGCTGGATCTTGACGGTTCCCGGGTGCGGGACGTCCGCCCGGGGATCAACGCCACGCTCGACGACTTCCAGGGGGACGGCCGGTGATCCTCGAGGGGACGGTCCTCCGCGGGGAGGACTTCGAGCCGGTCGACGCCCGCGTCACCGTCGACGAGGGCGAGGTCACCGGCATCGAGGAAGTCGAAACCCCCAGCGACGACATCGTCCTCCCCGCATTCGTCAACGCCCACACCCACCTGGGCGACTCCATCGCGAAGGAGGCCGGCGAGGGGCTCACGCTCGAGGAACTGGTCGCGCCGCCCGACGGCCTCAAACACCGGCTGCTGCGGGCGGCCGACCACGAGGAGGTCGTCGACGGGATCCGCCGCTCGCTGCAGTTCATGGCCGAGGGCGGAACGACGGCCTGTATCGAGTTCCGCGAGGGCGACGTCGAGGGTGTCGAGGCCATCCGGGCGGCCGCCGCGGATGCCGAAGTCGACCCCGTGGTGCTGGGCCGGGGGTCGACTGCGGCCTTGGAGGCCGCCGACGGCTTCGGCGCGAGCGGCGCCGACGACGCCGACTTCACCCGCGAGCGCAACGCCACCGCCCGCGCGGACAAGCTCTTTGGCATCCACGCCGGCGAGGTCGGCCCCGGCGACATCAACCCCGCACTGGACCTGGAGCCGGACTTCCTGGTCCACATGATCCACGCCGCGGACCTCCACCTCGAGCGGGTCGCCGACAGCGGGATCCCGGTGGTCGTCTGCCCGCGTTCGAACGTCGTCACCGACGCGGGGATGCCGCCGGTCCGTGACCTGCTCGACCGGACGACCGTCGCGCTGGGCACTGACAACGTCTTCTTGAATAGCCCGTCGATGTTCCGCGAGATGGAGTTCACCGCCAAGCTGTTCGACGTCACCAGCGCCGAGGTACTCCGGACGGCCACCCGTAACGGCGCCGAGATCGCCGGCCTCGACTCCGGGCTCGTCGAGGAGGGCCGGCCCGCTGATTTGCTCGTGCTCGACGGCGACTCCGACAACCTCGCCGGTGCCCAGGACATCCGGCGGGCCGTCGTCCGCCGGGCCGGCGTCCACGACGTCAAGCGGGTCGTCCGCGCCTGACTCGCCGGGGCGATCCGGCTCCCCCCGCCGGGACGACCCGCCCCGGCCGCCCCGGCCGCCTCCGACGCCCGTGTGACGCTGTCACGTGGTTATATCCCTGCTGGCACCCTCGTTTCGGGTATGTACGACGACATCCTGCTCCCGACCGACGGCTCTGCGGGGATGGAGACGGTCATCGACCACGCAGGCCGACTCGCTGCCGAGCACGGCGCCCGCGTCCACGCGCTGTACGTCGTCGACACGGCCTCGCTCTCGGACCTGCCGGTCGAGGGGACTTTCGAGGGCGTCAGCCGGCAGCTCAACACCGAGGGGGGCCGGGCGCTCGCCGATGTCGAGGAGCGCCTCGACGCCCCGGTCGAGCGGACGCTCAGGGAGGGGTCGCCCGCCCGCGAGATCGTCGCCTATGCCGCCGAGGAGGGCTGTGACGTGGTCGTGATGGGGACCCACGGCCGGACCGGCGTCGACCGCCTCATCCTCGGCAGCGTCGCCGAGCGCGTGGTGCGGTCCTCCCCCGTTCCCGTCCTGACCGTCCGGGTTTCGCCGGACTGACGCGGCGGCCCGTGGGCCTGTGGACTCGGCTCCAACCGCACTGCGCTCACAGCGGCCGGAGATGCTCACAGTCCCCCGCGGTGACGTCCTCGCGGCCGTCGCCGGTGTCGACGACCAGCGTCCCGGGGAACCGGACGTCGACCGCCTCGCCGACCACGCTACCGGCCGGCGTCTCGACGCGCACTCGCCGCCCGAGCGTGCTCGCGTACTCGCGCCAGGCGTCGACCACTCCCTCCAGGTCCCCGCGCAGCGCGTGAAACTCCTCGAGCAGCCGCTGGGTGAACAGCCGGCGGTCCACGTCGCCGACCTCGGCGCGAAGACTCGTCACCGGCTGCCCGGTCGGCAACTCCCCGGGGTCGACGTTCGCGTTCACGCCGATACCGACGACCAGCCACGAGACCCGGTCGGCCTCCCCCTCCATCTCCGTCAGGACTCCCGCGAGTTTGCGCTCGCTAGCGTCCCTGCCCTCCGTTTCGCCGCTGTCCCCGCCGGCCACGAGGACGTCGTTTGGCCACTTGATGACGGCGTCGGCACCGGCCTCGCGAGCCGCGCGGGTAGTGGCGACCGCGGCCGCCAGCGTGAACGCGGGCGCGTGGGCCGGTGGCACGTCCGGCCGCACCAGGATGGACAGCCAGACGCCGCCGGACGGGGAGGCCCACTCCCGGTCCAGCCGCCCCCGTCCCCCCGTCTGGGCGTCGGCCAGCACGACCACGTCCTCCCGACCCTCTGCCGCAAGTTCCCGGGCCCGGTCGTTCGTGCTCGGGACGGTGTCGTGGTACTCCACTTCGAAGGGCGCCTCGAGACCGAACTCGACGGCCGCGCCGCCGAACTCGGGCACCTCCTCGAGTTCGTACCCGTCCTCGGTACTCGCGACCTCGAACCCCGCCTCCCGGAGCGCCTCGACCTGTTTCCAGACCGCTGCCCGCGAGACTCCCAGCCGGTCGGCCAGCGCCGGTCCCGCGACCGGTCCCTCGGCGAGCGCCTCGAGCACCCGCCGGCGCGTCTCGTTCATACGCGTACGTTCGCCCGAGCGGATAAAAAACGGGACGGGAGCCCGCCCCGGCAGTCACGCCCGGCCGTTGAGCGGGCAGACGAAGAAATTCGGCGGCGCGCCCTGGATGTCGGGCCGGCCCTTCTCGATGGTGAGGTCACCTGCTTTCTCGGCCGCGAGCACCTCCGCCTCGGAGGTGAGTGGCTCCTCGAGCGTCACGCCGTCGGCGAGTTGGGCGCTGTAGTGGACCCACTGACCGCCGTTCCAGTCCCGGTCGCCCGGGGCGGACTCGGAGACGAACGGCGACCCCCCGCCGTTGACACCGCCGTTCGGCGGGAGCGAGGCGGCCCTCCCGTCGTTGACGAAGTAGATGGCGTCGCTGGGGTCCGGCTCCTCGTCGAGCACCTTCACCACGTTCGTCCGCCAGAGGACGCCGTTCGCCCACACCCGGCCGAAGGACTTGCGGTTCTCGTCACCCTTCCCGGGGGCAGCCGCGACTGCACCGGCTGCACCCAGGGTCAGGCTGACTGTTCCAAGCGCTGCACCCGTTCGCAGGATCGACCTGCGTGTCGGTCGTTCGTCCATGGTTTCCGGAGGGCGTGTCCCTCCGGTCGGGCGGTTGGTGGGTTGACACAAACCGTTTCTGCGAACTCCGTCCGGAGTCGGTCCGGAGTCAGTCTAGATTTCCTCCGGAGTTACCTGTCGCCCCGGTCGGCCCCGGCGGTGTGTGTCGGCCCCGCACAGTCGGTCAACGGTTAATCCGTCGCTGGCCGTACAGAGAGCCATGACCCGACTCACGCGGCGCCAGGCCCTCGCGTCGCTCGCGTCGGTGGGCGCGGTGGCGCTCGCGGGCTGTACCGAGGGCGCAGGCGGCGGGGGCGGCGACGGGAGCGGCGCGACCGTCCCCGCGGCCGACGCCCGACTGCCACTCCCGATGGAGCCGGCTGAACTCCGCGAGGCGGCGGTCTCGGGCGGGCCGGACAAGGACGGGATCCCCTCTATCGACGACCCCTCCTTTATCGGCGCCTCCGAGGCCGGTTTCCTCGCCGACGGCGACCCGGTCTTCGGCGTCGTTCGGGACGGCGTAGCGAAAGCCTACCCCCAGAAGATCCTCGCCCACCACGAGATCGTCAACGACGAGCTCGCGGGCGACCCGGTCAGCGTGACCTACTGCCCGCTGACCGGCACCGTCCTCGGGTTCGACCGCGGCGGGACCACCTTCGGCGTGTCGGGCCGGCTGGTCAACGACAACCTCATCATGTACGACCGGGCGACCGAGACGTGGTGGCCACAGATACTCGCGACAGCCGTTCCTGGCCCCTGGAACGCTGAGCCCGAGGTCCGCTCGCTGCGGGAGTTCCGGCTGGTCTGGACCACCTGGAAGCGATGGCGCGACCAGCATCCCGATACCCGGGTCCTCTCGCGGGACACCGGCCACCCCCGAAACTACGCTCGCGACCCCTACGGCGACTACAACCCCCGCGACGGCTACTACGCCGGCGGTGCCCCGCTCTTTCCGCCGCTGCAGGAGGACGACCGCTACGGCCCAAAGCGGGTGGTGATGGGCGCCCGGGCTCCCGAGGGTGCGGTCGCCTTCCTCAAGGACGGGCTCCGCGATGCCGGGCTGCTGACCGGACAGCTCGGTGACGTGCCGGTCCTCGCGGTCCACGACCCGCGCCACGACACCGGCTACGTCTACCGCAACCCCGATGAGGCGGCCTACGAGGCAGTCGAGGGAGAAGTCCAGGGGCCGAGCGGCACGACACACGCACCGAACGCCCTCCCGCTCGAGCGCGTCCACACCTTCGACGCGATGTGGTTCGCGTGGGCCGGCTTCTACCCGGAGACGAATGTCTACGAGTGACGCGGACGGCTCCGGCGGGATCGGTGGTGGCGACGGCTCCGACGGGGCCGCCGACCCGGGTGGGCTCCGGACAGCGCTCTCGCGGACCCGTGCCGCGACTGCCCTGACGCTGCGTCGCCGGGACAGCCTGCTGGTCGTCGCCGGCGTGACCGCCCTCTACCTGCTTGGCTACCTCTGGGCGATCGGCGACCTTGCGCCCGGCTTCGGCGGCTATGGTGTGGTCGTGGCTGCGGACCCGCTCGGGACGCTGTTCCGGACCACCTCGGGAGTGCTCTCCTTCGCCCCGGTCGCGCTGGTCCGGGCCGGACCGCTCGCGTACGAGGCCTCGCTGAACACGCTCGTGGGGCTGGGGCTGGCGCTTCTGGTCGGGCTGAACCTCGGGCTCACCTACCTGACGCGCAAGCAGCCGGCGGCCTGCGGGCTGGAGTCCTCGGCGGGCGTGCTCGCCGGGGTGCCGGCGCTGCTCTCGGGGACCGCCTGCTGTGGCCCGGTCGTCCTGATCGCCCTCGGGATCCAGGCCTCCGGGGTACTGCTGACGGCCTTCCAGGTGCTCCTGCCCGCCGCTGCGCTGGTTCTGGTCGGCAGTCTGGTGCTCGTCGGGCGGCAGGTCCGGCCGGAGGCGATGACCGCCGCGAGCGGGTAAGACACCGGCGTCCCGGACAGCCGGGGACGGGACTCAGTCGATGACGACGAGGATGTCGCCCATGTCGACGCTCTGGTCGGGGCCGACCGCCACCTCGGTGACGGTCCCGCCGGATTCGGCGACGATGTCGTTTTCCATCTTCATCGCCTCAAGCACCAGCAGGACGTCGCCGGGCGCCACCTCGTCGCCCTCGGCGACGTTCACGTCCAGCACGGTGCCCTGCATCTCGGCGGTGACCTGCTGGCCGGCGGCGGTCGTCGTGGTCCCACTCCCCCCGTCACCGCCGGAGTCACCGTCGGGGCCGGCCCGCTCGGGGCGCTGTCCACCACCGCCACTCGCGCCGCTGGTCTCGACGTTCCCGAGGTCGAGGGCTGGCGCGCCGCGCTCTTCGAGTTCGACTTCGAAGCGTTTGCCGTTGACTTCGACGGTGAAGGTGCGCTCGGTGACCTCCTCGTCGTCGGCCGCCGGCTCCGCTTCAGTGCCCCAGCGCTCCTGTGCCTCGTCGATGCGCTCGGGGTCGAGCTCTTCGTCGAGGTACTTGGTGGTGTGGTGGCCGGCGACGAAGGCGTCGTCTTCGAGCATCAGCCGGTGGAAGGGGATGATCGTGTGGATCCCCTCGATTTCGTACTCCGCGAGGGCGCGTTTGCCGCGCTCGATGACCTCGTCGCGGTCCTCGCCGTCCACGATCAGCTTCGCGACCATCGAGTCGTAGTCGGTGACCAGGTCGTCGCCCTGCCGGAGGGCGTCGTCCATCCGAACGCCGACGCCGCCGGGCGGGTCGTAGGTCTCCAGGGTGCCGCCGGTGGCGGGGGCGAAGTCGTCGGCGGCGTTCTCGGCGTTGATCCGGAACTCCATGGCGTGGCCGTCGATCTCGACGTCGTCCTGGCCGAAGGTGACCTCCTCGTCCTGGGCGACCCGCAACTGCCACTTGACGATGTCGATGCCCGTGATCTGCTCGGTGACGCAGTGTTCGACCTGGATGCGGGTGTTCACTTCGAGGAAGTAGAAGTCGTCGTCGGCGCCGAGCAGTTCGCCGTCCTCGCGGTCGCGGTCGTCGACGAGGAACTCGACGGTCCCCGCGTTGTAGTAGTCGGCTTCGCGCACGCCGCGGCGCGCGGCTTCGCCGATCTCCTCGCGCAGTTCGTCGGTGAGCGCCGGCGACGGCCCTTCCTCGATGACCTTCTGGTGGCGGCGCTGGAGCGAGCAGTCCCGCTCGCCCAGGTGGCGGACGTTGCCGTGGTGGTCGGCGAGGATCTGGACCTCGATGTGGCGGGGGTTCTCCAGATACCGCTCCAGGTAGACCGAATCGTTGTCGAAGTAGGCTTCGCCCTCGCGTTTGGCGCTTTCGAGTTGGTCTGCGGCCTCGTCGGGGTCGTGGACGACCTTCATGCCGCGGCCGCCGCCGCCACCCTCCGCCTTGATCGCGACGGGCCAGCCGTTCTCCTCGCCGAACTGCTCGACTTCTTCGGGGTCGGTGACCGGCTCGGTGGTGCCGGGGACGATGGGGACGTCCGCCGCCTGCATGATCTGGCGGGCCTGGGTCTTCTCGCCGAGCCGTTCCATGGCGTCGCTGGTGGGGCCGACCCACGTCACGTCGGTCTCCTCGACCTTGCCGGCGAATTCGGCGTTTTCGGCCAGGAAGCCGTAGCCGGGGTGGATAGCGTCGGCGCCGGCTTGCTGGGCGGCGTCGATGACGGCCTCGTGGTCGAGATACGAGTCCGCGGCCCGTGCGGGGCCGACGTTGTAAGCCTCGTCGGCATACCGGACGTGGCCGGAGTGTTTGTCAGCGTCGCTGTAGACGGCGACGGTGTCGATACCCAGTTCCTCACAGGCCCGCATGACGCGAACCGCGATCTCGCCGCGGTTCGCCACGAGCACTTTGTCGAAGTCAGTCATGGTTGAGTCCGTTGAGTCGCGCCGCAGCCGCCCATCTGTCGGTCGGTTCGCCCCGCTGCACCCGCCCGGGGGCACCGGTCAGCGCCTCCCGCCGCCCGGCGAAGGCCCAGCCCGTCGGCGTCCGGTCGTCCTCGGCTGCCGCCGCCTCGGCGGCTGCGAGCGCGGCGGCCTGCCGGTCCCGGAGGTGGGCGCCGACGGCCGCGGCGATGGCCGCCGCCTCCGCCGCCGTCGCGTCCACCGGGACCGACAGCGTTCCGTCGGCGCCCGCCACGGTGACCGTCTCCGCATCGGCGTCGGCCTCAGAGCGGGATGTTGCCATGTTTCCTGTTGGGTTGGGACGTGCGCTTCGAGCGCAGCATCTCGAGGTCCTGTACCAGCTGGGGCCGGGTCTCGTGTGGTTCGAGCACGTCGTCGACGAACCCCCGGTCCGCCGCGGTGTAGGGGTTGGCGAACTGCTCGCGGTAGTCGTCGATGAGCTCCTGGCGGCGGGCGTCCGGGTCGTCGGCCGCCGCCAGCTCGTCGCTGTAGAGGACGTTCACCGCGCCGCGGGGCCCCATCACGGCGATCTCGG
>JAZKSZ010000167.1:0-4958 GCA_036625795.1 Haloarculaceae archaeon | reverse complement strand
CCGAGCAGGTCGGCACCGCCGAGCAACTGGAGGACGATGCTCGCCGTGACGATGGGACCGATCCCGAGTTGCAGGATCGTCCCCTGGCCGCCGGCGAGGATCGACCGGAACTGGCCGAAGACTTCGCTCCCCTGGCCCTCGAGGCCGAAGAGGAAGACGTTCGTCAGGAAGAAGTACAGCACCAGGATGCCCGCAGTCCAGCCCAGCTTGCGCTTGAATGGGACGTGTCCCTCCGGGCGACGGACGGAGGGCATCCGGGTGAGTACCGGTTCGGCGGTGTCCTTCCAGCTCATCGTTACTGTGTCTCGGATTCCTCGTCGGTATCGCTTTCGGCTTCGGCTTGTGCCCGCTCCTCGCCGCGTGCCGAGAGGTCGGTCGTGCCGCCGGCGCTCTCGATCTTCTCGCGGGCCGTCTCCGAGAAGTCGTCGGCGACGACTTCGAGTTCGCCGCGGACCTGGCCGGCCCCGAGGACCTTCACCACGTCGACCTCGTGGCCGTCCTCGACGACGTCACGGGCGTCGACCCGGTAGCCGCCGTCGGTTTCCTCGGCGACGCCCTCGGCGGCCAGCACGGCCGCGTCCTCGTCGAGCTCGCGGACGTCGACGGTCGCGACGTCCTCCTTGACCTTCTCGGGCCGGGAGAAGCCGGACTTGCCGAGCGGTTCGTGGTTGTGGAACTCGTGTTTGTCGCGGCCGGCCGCGCCGCGGCCGCCGCGGTGGCCGGCGCCGCGCCGGTTCTTGTGCGAGCCGCCGCCGTGCGTGCGCGAGCCGCGCTGTCGCTTTTTCTTGTTGGTCATTATCGCATCGCCTCCAGCAGGTCGTCGATCTCCTCGGTCTCGTGGGGGCCGAGCTGGCCGCCCTCGACGACGGACTTCTTGATGCCGTCGTGGCCGCCACGCGGCGGGTGCAGGCGTAGCGTCGGCGAGAGCCCCTGTTCCTGCAGGGTGGTCTCCTCGTCGACCAGTGCCGCCGCCAGCGCGTCGACGCCCTCGTAGTCGGTGTTCTCGGCAACCCACTCGTCGTCGACCTCGGCGCTGCCCTCCGCGGGGTCGCCCCGGCGGCGCAGCACCTCGGCAACCGTGTCGGCGCTCGGCTCGCCGTGGGCGACCACGTCGTTGACCTTCGTGACCATCCCCTCGTAGGTCGGGGTCTCGGGCACGAGCGTCGCGTGGTTGACCCGGCCGACGTTCAGCATCTCCAGCGTGTCGACGACGTCACCGCTGACGTCGACCTCGCCGCGGAGCTGGACGATGGCCTTCATTCGATCACCTCGCGCTCCTCGAAGGCCCGCTGGGGCACTCTGGCCTCGGCGGTCTTCCGGAGGGCGTTGAACGTCGCCTTCGCGAAGTTGACCGTGGTGCGGGTGTTGCCCGACGACCGGGTCCAGATGTCCTCGATCCCCGCGAGTTCGAGCACCTTGCGGACGGTCTCCCCGCCCGCGAGGCCCAGCCCGCGCGGGGCGGGCTGGAGCTCGACCTCGACGGAGCCGGCCTTGCCGGTGGTCCGCAGCGCGACCGTGTGCGGGCGGCCACAGCCACACTCCCACGACCCGCAGCCGCGGGAGACGTCGATCAGGTTCAGCTTCCCGATCTCGATGGCCTTCTGGATCGCGCCGCCGACCTGGTCGTCCCGGCCCTCGGCGTAGCCGACGAGACCGTCGCGGTTGCCCACCGCGACGACGACCCGGAACTTCACGCGCCGCCCCGAGTCGGTCATCCGCTGGACCATGTTGATGTCGAGTACTTCGTCCTCCAGGTCGGGGACGAGCTGGTCGACCAGTTCGGGTTCCTTCAGCGGCAGGCCGGCGTTCAGCGCCCCGGTCATCGAGTCGATCTCGCCGTCTGCGACCTTCCGGCCCAGCCGCGTCTGCGGTTCCCATCCGTCTGCGCTCATAGTTCCTCCGTGTCTGCGTCCATCAGTCGCTCACGTGTCTCGTCGAAGTGTTCGGGCAGGTCGGCCGCGTCGAAGTCGCCGCTGTAGAGCCCACCCTGCTGGTCGGCGTACTCGGCGATGTGCTCGCCGCGGGTGCGGGACCAGTCGGCCAGCACGTCGTCGTTGTGCGGGACGTCCAGCCCGGCGTCGATCGCACCTTCCTGTACTGCGAAGACCTTGCTCCCCGGCGTCGGGGAGTTCAGCCCGATGTCGAGCACCGCCTCCTCGATGCCGGCCGCGATGGCGCGTTTCCCCGCCAGCAGGCCGGTCAGGTAGGCCGCGGGCATGTTTGCGGTGGGGGCGTCCCAGCCGTACTCCGCGAGGTCGCTCGACACTGCGCTCGCTCTCGTGTTGTCGCCCTGAGGGCCGGTGGTCACCAGCTGCGCCCTGACGTGTTGGTTGCTCTTCCGAGCGACCAGGCGGGGTTTCCCGGATTTCAGCAGGCGCAACCGCTGATGGTAGTTCGTCCGGCCCTCGCGGCGACGCCGCAAGGGTACCGTGTAGCGTGGTCCTGTTGCCATTATGTATCACCGTAGTTCTCGTCGATGTACCGTTCGAGGTCCGCGACGGAGTCGAACTCCCCGCCGCCGGCCTTGTCGTAGAGGTCCCGGTAGGCGCTCCGCGGGAGGTCGCCCTCGTCGCGCAGCTCCGTGAGCCGCTCGCGCTGGGCGCGGATGCGGGACTGCCAGGACTCCTTCTCGTTCTGCCGGGCACCGGCCTTGCCCCGGCGCGAGCCGGGACCGGTCTGGTGGCCGTATGCGCGTTTCTCCTGGCGCTCGCGGGCCCGCCCGCGGGAGTTGCCCCCGGGCTCGTCGGCCCGGATCGCGCCCTCGTCGACCAGTTCGCGGACGTCCTCGCGGGTGATCGCCTCCGCGATGTCGCCCTGCCGGTCGGGGTCGAACCAGACCTTGTTCTTGCCGACGTCCAGCACGTCCGACGCGAGCCGCTTCTGTGCGCTCAGGTCCGTCATTGCTCTACCTCCACTTCCTCGTAGGTCGGATTCAGCACGCGAATGCCGCGCTCCTCGGCTTCGTCCTCGATGCGCTCGCGCTTGCGGCCGCCGACCGTGGAGGCGATCCGCACCGCCTCGCGGTCGCCGTCGACGCCCTCGAGGTCGTCGACGTTGTGGACCCGCACCTCCTCGAAGCCCGAGGGGTGGAGCCCGCGCACCGCCTTCGGCGAGCGAAAGCCCGCCCCGACGGTGTCGCCTTTGCCCTTGATGCCGCGGCGCTGCTTCGAGAGCTGGCCGCGGGGCCGGCGCCAGGAGGTCGACACCCGCTTTTTCTTGTGGTGGTCCTGGCGGTTGAACTTGGGCTTGGAGACCCGGCGGCGCTGGGTGAGCAGCCGCTCGGCTTCCTCGCCGAGTTCCGGCGTCTTGTCGACGAGGCCGCGTGGGCGCAGTTCCGTCTCGACGCCCTCTTCCTCCTCGACTGGCTCTTCCTCTTCGACCTCTGCCTCGACCTCCTCGCTGACTTCGAGGTCACCGACATCGGCCTTGATCCGGGCGGCGAGCGCCATCCCGACGCCGTCGACGTCAGCCAGGTCATCCTGGCTCGCGCCGCGGATGTCGTCGACGGTCTCGTAGCCGGCTTCCCGCAGCGTCTCCGCCTTCGCGTCGCCGACGCCGCTGATGTCCGTCAGGTCCTCGACCGCCGACTCCTCGGCCTCGTCGGCTTCCTCCTCGTCGTCCTCGCCGGCGGCGTCCGGCTCGTCGTCTGCTTCGTCTTCTGCTGTGTCCTCCGTCTCGGCCTCGTCAGCCTCGACGTCGGCCTCTGCTTCGTCTTCGGCGTCGGCTTCCTCGGCCTCGGACTCCGCGTCCTCGTCGACTTCGACCTCGCCGACGTCGGCCGCGATCCGGGCGGCCAGGGCCGTGCTGATGCCCTCGACCTCGGAGAGGTCGTCGGTGCTCGCTGCAGCCAGGTCCGAAACCGACTCGTAGCCGGCCTCGTGGAGCGCCTCGGCGGTCTCCTCGTCGACGCCGGCGACCGACGTCAGCTCCTCGGCGTCGCTCATCAGGCACCACCCCGGTTGGGCTTGTCCGTGATGTAGACGCCGTCCTGGAAGACCCGGACGTCCTTCTCCTTGACGCGGGTCAGCTGTTCGATGTCGGCTGCGGTCTGTCCGACGGCCTCGATGTCGGGGCCCCGGAGCGTGACCCGCTCCTCGTCGACCTCGACTTCGGTGTCGCCGTGGACCTCGGTCCGCCGCGGGGCGGTCTCGCCGAGGAAGTTCTCGATAACGACCTCGTCGCCCTCGGCGGTGACCTGCATCGGGAAGTGGGAGTAGAAGACCTCCATCTCGTACTCCCAGCCCTCGGTCACGCCGTGGAACATGTTCTCGACGTGACTCTCGAAGGTCCCCAGCGTGGACATGGTCTTGGCGTCGTCGGCCTCGCTGTGGATGACGACCGCGCCGTCCTCCACGGTGACCGAGACGTCCGGGTACCACAGCCGACGAGTGACGTTTCCTTCCGGTCCCTCGACGGTGAGCTCGAGATGGTCCATCTCGGCGCTCACCTCCTCGGGGATCTGGAGTGTGACTCGTGGCATTAGTATACGTATGCGATGACTTGGCCGCCGATCCCCTGCTCGCGGGCCTCGTAGTGGCTCATGATGCCATGCGAGGTCGTGACGACGAGCGTCCCGTAGTCCCGGGCGGGGAGAAACCGCTTCTCCCACTTTTCGAACTCGTCGGCACCCGCGGAGTAGCGGGGGTTGACGGGGCCACATTCGTTGATCGCGCCTTTCAGTTCGATCTCGAACTGCTCGGTCGTGCCGTCCTCGACGAGCTGGAACCCGTCGATGTACCCGCGGTCGTAGAAGACCTCGAGTACGCTCCCGATCTCGTTCGAAGCGGGCGATACCTCCTGTGTCAAGTGCCCGACACTCTCGGCGTTGTTCAGCGCCGACAGCGCGTTGGCGAGTGGGTCCGTTCCTGTCATGAGTATTTCTTGAAGCCCATGCTCCGGGACACCTCGCGGAAGCACTGTCGACACAGCCAGATGTCGTACTTGCCGACCAGCCCCTG
>JAZKSZ010000166.1:0-4971 GCA_036625795.1 Haloarculaceae archaeon | reverse complement strand
CCGGTGTGGCGGGCGTGGGTCCGTGCCCACCGGCGGGCGGGCTCTGCCGAGAGGAACGCGTCCTCGTCGGGGCACTGCCGGCAGTCGACGAGCCAGGGCGTGACATCGTCGGGGAAGTGACCGGTGTGGCGGCGGTGGTCGAGCGCGAACCGTTCGAGCGCACGGTTCCCCACCTGCAACTCGTCGAGTTCGTAGCCCAGCGCCCAGCTCTCGCCACACCGCGAGCAGCGCACCGTGGGTGTCGCGTCCGGGTCGGGCTCCCCGGGCGGGTGGCCGAACACCCCGTCGTCGCGGTCACGGTCGCCACCGGGGTCGTGGTCGTGCTCGTCTGACACACCCGGCCAGAGGTCGCCCGGACACTTAGCCGGAATGGCCGCTCCCGGGCCGTCGAAGAGACAGCGGTTTCAGGCGGGACTGGCAAGAGCGGGTATGGTCGAGAACGTCATCTGGCCGGCATACCTCGATGCCGACCTGAGCCGCTCGGAGGGACGGCGCGTCCCGGAGGACCTGGCGGTCCCCGAGCCGACGGTCGACGAGATCGCCGAGGCGGTCGGACAGGTGGGCTACGACGCGGTCATCGAGCGCGACAAGACCTACTCCCGCGAGTACGAACCCCGCGGGCGGGTACTCGTGAAAGACGCCGACGACGCGGGCAAGAGCGACCTGCTGGGGGCGGTCGCCGCGTACCTGGGAGCGATCCGGGCGTGAGTATGCGACGGGTCGGCGAGGTCGTCCGGGCCGCCCAGGGGCTGGCGGTCGTGCGCGCCCCCGGCGAGGAGGTCCCGGACGTCGGCGCGAGGCTGGTCGACGAGTCGCTGGAAGCGGTCGGCGAGGTGGTGGCGGTGTTCGGTCCGGTCGAGCGGCCGTATCTCGCGGTCACCCCCGACGCGGAGCCGGTGGCGCGGCTGGTCGGGGAAACCGTCTACGCCAGATAGCGGGGCGCGCCGGCGAGGTGGCTGCTGCCGGCGCGCGCCGGTCCGCCCGCGCCGATGACGAAACCCTCAACACCGTTCCCGCCGCCGTGGGAGTATGAACGGCCGGGCGCGAGTGCTGGCTGCCTGCGGCGGGATCGCCGCCATCTTCCTCTGTGTCCAGCTCGGCGCGCTGGCGCTGGTCGACCCGCTGAAGGCCGGGGGCAACCAGTTCGTCGAGGACACCGGTGACCCCACGAACAGCGTCGTCTACATCGCGCTGATCCTGGTCGCGACGGCGGCGATGCTCGCGGTCATCAGACTCGACCTGGAGTGGGTCCTCCGTGGCTTCGTCATCTTCTCCGGCGGCTACATCGCGTGGTACGTCTTCCGGGTGGTCGCGCCCGGCGTCTACGTCTCCGTCGGGGGAGTCCCGGTCAACGTCCTCGCGGTCGCCCTGGCAGTCGGGCTCGCGGGCGCGCTGTACGTCTATCCGGAGTGGTACGTCGTCGACGCGGCCGGTATCGTGATGGGGGTCGGTGCGGCCGGACTCTTCGGCATCAACTTCGGGATCCTCCCCGCCCTCGTGTTGCTGACGGTGCTCGCGGTCTACGACGCCATCAGCGTCTACGGGACCGAGCACATGCTCACGCTGGCCTCCGGCGTGATGGACCTGCGGGTCCCGGTCGTGCTCGTCGTGCCGCTGACGCTCTCCTATTCGTTTCTCGATGCCGACCTGCCGGACCCCGAGGCCGAGGAAGCCGAGGAGGCCGAGGAGGCCGGCGAACAGCCCGACGCGGCGGCCGCCGACGGCGGGCATGGTAACGCCGTCGAGAGCGAACGCGCCGGCGCCGCCGAGGGCGGCCACGCCGAAGACGACGAGGGGGACGTAGAGGCGAACGAGGCCGAACCCGATACCGCCGACGGCAGTGACGAGGACGACTACGGCCGGGACGCGCTGTTCATCGGCCTCGGCGACGCGGTCATCCCGGCGGTGCTCGTGGCGAGCGCGGGCTTTTTCCTGAGCGGCGTGCCCACCCTCCCGGTTCCGGGCCTCGCGCTGACGCTGCCGGCGGCGACGGCGATGGTGGGGACGTTCCTCGGGTTGGTCGTCCTCCTGCGGATGGTGCTCGCCGGACGGGCCCACGCCGGCCTTCCCCTGCTTAACGGCGGCGCTATCGGCGGCTATCTGGTCGGCGCGCTGGCCAGCGGCCTGTCGCTGACGCAGGCGCTCGGACTCGGGGGGGTGCTGTAGTCGCCCGGTTCACCCCCCTGGGGCCCGCTCAGAACGCCTCACTCGCGGGCGTGACCGAGATCAGTTCCCCGAGGTCCTGCTCGCGGGCCCGCTCGTAGAGCATGTGCGCGGCGGCGACCGTCTCGATGCCCGTACCCCCGCTGTCGAACAGCGTCACCTCGGTGCTGCTGGTCCGGCCCGGCGCCGTTCCGGCGACCACCTCGCCGAGTTCGGCGTGGAGGTGGTCCTCGTCGACTGCCCCCTCCCCGACTGCCTGGATGTAGGCGCCGGCGTCGCCCGTCTCGGGATCCGCACGCGCCCGCAGGTCCGGGACGTACTTCGCCCGCGCCACGGTGGTGCCGTCGACCTCGCGGGCGTCGTGGCTGTACTGGCCCATGGCGGTGACGTGGGCGCCGTCGGCCAGGTCCTCGCCGTCGAACACCGGCTCGGTGGCCCGCGTGGCCGTGATGACGATGTCCGCCCCGGAGACGGCGGCCGCTGCCGAGTCGACCGCCGAGACCGCCGCCGTCCGCAGGCGGTCGTCGAACTCCGCGGCGAAGTCCTCCCTGCTCGCCGGCGTCGGCGAGTAGACCTGCACGCGGTCGAGGTCCCGGACTCTGGCGGTCGCGGCGACCTGCGCACGGGCCTGCGAGCCGCTGCCGACGACTGCCAGGTCGGTCGCATCCTCGCGAGCCAGCGCGTCGACGCCCACGGCGCCGGCCGCGCCGGTCTTGTAGGGGTTCATGCTCGCGCCGTCGAACAGCGCCAGGGGCTCGCCGCTGTCGGCGTCGAAGACCGGAAGCAGAAAGTGGGCGTCCTCGGCCCCGAAGCCGGCGGCGTAGGTGTAGGTCCCCATCGCGCCCGTCTCGGGCAGGACCGCCATGTAGGCCGTCAGAAAGCCCGGCGGGTCGGCGCTGGTCAGGCTCGTCCGCGGTTTCGCGGGTGCGCCCTCCCCGACCTGACGGTACCCCTCCCTGACGGCGTCGACGTAGTCGTCGTACGACGCGAGTCCGGCCACCTCACCGCTTTCCAAAAAGCGTACTTCGGGCATGGCCCCCCTACAGGGGCGGCCGGTATAGACCTTCGGAGCGAGCAGAAGGGCGGCCCGGTCGGGGGCCGAGTGACAGCGGTCGAGTATCAGTCCCGAAAGTCGGCCAGAAAGCTTCTTACGTGGGTGTGCGTAACCGTGACACGGTGCGGGACGGGCCCCGCGACCCACCCATGACCCCCGATACGAGCGACGACACGGACGCGACGCACGCGGACGGCGAGACCAGCCGGTACGGCGAGCTCGAGGTCGGCGACGAGGAGTTCGTCATCTACGACCGCGAGAACCACCGGGCCTGGCTCCAGTCCTCCGTGACAGTGACCGTCGAGGACCGGCGGTAGCCAGTCAACTCGCGGCGGGTGGCTCCAGCACGAACGCCGCCAGCACCCGCCAGCCCAGCAGGAACGCGCCGCCGACGACCGCCGAGATGACGACGAACGTGATGGCGGTGCTCCCGCTGACGAGGACGCGCAACCCGTGGGCGACCGGCAGGGCGACCACCCAGGCCAGCAGCGTCCACCCGAGTCCCCGCCGCAGCGGGGCGCGTGCGTCGGCCGTGTACAGCCCGCCGAGGACGGCGACGGCGACCCAGGCGAGGACGAACGGCGCCAGCGCCTCCAGGTAGCCGAGCGGGTTCGCGAGCGGCCGCATGCTGTGGCCGAACTGCTGGCCGATGAAGACGAAAGCACCCAGGGCGAGGACGTCCCCGACCAGGAGGCCGGCAGTGGAGGCCGAGGGGTCGACACGCGCCCGGAGGTACGTGCTCGTACTCATACTCGTCGCTCGGGCGTGGCCGGACTTGTGTCTCCCGCTTCAGACCACGCCGGCGACGGTGTACCCGAACCCGCCGTCGAGCACCGTCGCCTCGAAGCCCGCGCCCGTCAGCAGGTCGGCGAGGTCGGCCGGCGCGTGGAACGTGGACTCGAAGCCCCAGGCGTGCTCGGCGGCGACGAGCGCCCGTCCCGGGAGTGTCGTCGGGTCGAACTCGCGGACGACGACCACGCCACCGGACCGGAGCACCCTGTACAGCTCCGCGAACACCGCTGGGTGGTCGGGTATATGATGGAGGGCGTCGACCACGAGCGCCGCGTCGATGGACGTGTCGGCGACCGGCAGCCGGGTCGCGTCGCCCGCGACCGCCGCGTGGCCCTTCGACCGCGCCCGCCGGAGCATCCCTCGGGCAGCGTCGACGACGACCGTCTCCGGCCGGATGGCCGACGCCGCCCGCCCGGTCCCGCCGCCCACGTCCAGCGCGCGGTAGACCGGTCGCTCGGCACGGGCCAGTCCTTCGGCCAGCGGCCCGTACTGCGCAGGTGGCATCGCGAGGTCGTACAGCCGCGCCAGGCGGTCGAAGGTGGAGATGTCGTCCCAGTCGGGGGGAGAGATATCGGCCACAGCCCGCGTACGCGCGGGCGACACAAACCCCTTACTCGCCGAGACCCCAGGGGCTGTATGCAGCTGGCCGTCCGGAACTGGCCGCCCGAGGGGGAGGCGCTAGCGCTCGACCACGAGCGGTTCATCTACGGCGGGAAGTTCAACACCGGGCGGACGGCGAAGGCCGTCGCGCGCGACGGTAGCGAGGTCGTCGCCGCCGTGGCCTTCAACGAGGACCGCACCGACGCGGACACCCTGCGCTTTCGGTACGTCTCCGTCCGGGTCGACCGCCGCGCCGAGGGCATCGGCCCGCGGTTGCTCGCCTTCGCCGCCGAGCGGGCCCGCGAGCACGGCTACGAGCGCGTCGGGATCGCGGTCAACAACCCCTACGCCTACGAGGCCTG
>JAZKSZ010000165.1:0-5032 GCA_036625795.1 Haloarculaceae archaeon | reverse complement strand
GACGAAGGTGTCGTCGACGGAGTGGACGCTGCCGACCGCGTAGTCGAAGCCCGCCCCGTCGAGGAACTCGGTGATCTCCCCCTCGGCACGAGGGTCGTAGTCCATCTCGACAGCGTCGTAGACGTCGAGGTCGTGGCGCTCGTCGAGCGACTCGATGGACTCGCGGCGGCGCTCGTGGGTTGCGTCGAGGGTAAAGCCGACCATGTTCCGCGAGCGGCGCTGGCGCTCGCTGACCGGGAGCATGCAGTGGTCGGCGACCCCCAGTCCGTCGAGCCCCGCCTCCTCGGCAGCGGCGACCATCCGGAACAGGAAAGAGCCATCGGAGTAGTTGGAGTGAACGTGGTAGTCGCGCATCAGTCGTCCCCCCGTTCCGGGGAGTGGGTGGTCTGGTCGTCGGCGGGTCGCCGTTCCCGAAGCACGCGCTCGATGATCGCGCCCGTCGAGAGGAGTTCCCCATCGTGGGCCTCACGGCCGGAAGCGCGGACGACCTCGCAGTCGAGCCCGCGGTCGGCGAGTGCCGCCGCGATGGCGTCCTCGTCGTGGTGCTGGTCGTGCCCGAGGACGATCACCGAGGGGTCGATGTCCGCGATCGGCACGAAGTAATCGTCGGGATGGCCCAGGCGGGCCTCGTCGACGGCGTCCAGGGCACCGACCATCTCGACGCGCTGGCGGTCCGGAATCACGGGCGGCGCCTTGTGGGTGACGTTCTCCCCGCGGGCGACGATGACGTGGAGTTCGTCGGCCATGTCGGCGGCCTCCCGGAGGTAGTGGACGTGGCCGGGGTGGAGGATGTCGAAGGTCCCCTGGGCGACGGCGCGGTCGGTCATCGCTTACCGCCCCCCGCGGGGGTCGGCGTCTCCCCCCTCCTCGCGCAGTTGCCGGTCGATGTCGGCCTGGGTAAAGTCGAAAAACTCCTCCTCGGGCAGGGGGACGTCGAGCACCGGCAGGTCGACCGGCTGGCCCTCCCGGTCGTAGGCCTGCCAGTCGTCGGGGCCGTAGGGGGCCCCGAGGATGACGTGGACGCGGTTGCGCCCGAAGGTGCCGAGGTCAGCGTCGCTGGGCCGGAGCACCCCGTTGGGGTGGGAGTGAATCGAGCCCGCCGCGCGGGTGTCGTTCGGCACCATGTTCGTGTCGACGGTTGCGCTGACGGGGTTGGTCTCGGTGCCGGGGATGACCAGCACCTCCGTCAGCACGGTTCCGGACTCCTCCAACCCGAGATTCGAGGCGGCCTCGCCGCGGAGCAGCCCCATGTACTCGTCGGGGTGGGCGTCCCGGGCAGCCTCGCGCGCGAACTCGAGCGCTTCCTCGGCGATGCCGAGGACCTCGCCCGAGCGAAACAGTCCCATGTCCCTCGCTGGGTGCGCGCTCCTTCTAAGCGTTCCGGAGTGTGCGGAATGGTCGCAGTCGTGCAGGGGGAGCGGGGCCGGAGCCGGCCGGGAGCAGAGACCGAAGGGTAGAAACCCCGTTCGCCACATCTAGCCGGTATGTCCCAAGCAGACGGCACCGGCGACGGTGCCACCGTCGTCTACGACCTCGCGTCGGGCTGTACGATCTCCGACGTCGAGGAGGGGGCGCGCTACCACGCGACCGTCAACGGCGTGGTCGACTACGGCGTCTTTGTCGACCTCTCGGCGGAGGTCTCGGGGCTCGTCCACGCCTCGAACCTCGTCGGCGACTACGAGGTCGGTGACGAGCTCATCGTCGAACTCGCGACGGTCCACGAGGACGGCGACCTGGGCTTCGAAGAGGTCCGGGCCACCGGCTACGAGACCCGCACCGTCGGCCGCGGCAGCCGCCTGACGATGGCCGACCTGGAGGACGCGACCGGCGACGTCGGCCACATCGAGGGCCGGGTCGTCCAGGCCAAACAGACCGGCGGCCCCACCATCTTCCAGGTCCGCGACGAGACCGGAACGACGCCGTGTGCGGCCTTCGAGGAAGCCGGCGTTCGCGCGTACCCCGAGGTCGGGGTCGGCGACGTGGTCCGCGCCACCGGGACGGTCGAGACCCGCGACGGCCACCCCCAGCTCGAGGTCGACGACCTCGCCGTTCTGGAGGGTGCAGCCGCAGCCGACGTCGAGGACCGGCTCGACGCCGCCACCGCCGAACTCGCCGCGCCGGCGGACGTCGAGCCGCTGGTCGACTGGCCGGCGCTTGGCAAACTCTACGACGACCTCCGGGAGGTCGCGCGCCTGCTCCGGGAGACCGTCCTCGAGGGACGCCCCATCCGGATGCGACATCACGCCGACGGCGACGGGCTGTGTGCCAGCGCCCCCCTCCAGCACGCCCTCGAACGGTTCATCGCCGAGACCCACGCCGACCCCGACGCCCCCCGGCACCTGCTCAAGCGGCTGCCCAGCAAGGCCCCCTTCTACGAGATGGAGGACGTCACCCGCGACCTGAATTTCGCGCTGGAGGACCGCAAACGCCACGGGCAGAAGCTACCCCTGCTGCTGATGCTCGACAACGGCTCGACAGAGGAGGACACCCCCGCCTACCGGAATCTCGCGCACTACGACATTCCGGTCGTCGTCGTCGACCACCACCACCCCGACCCCGGTGCGGTCGAGGGGCTGGTCGAGAAGCACGTCAACCCATACCTCCACGACGAGGACTACGCGGTCACGACGGGCATGCTCTGCGTGGAGCTGGCACGGATGATCGCCCCCGACATCACCGAGGACGTGCGCCACGTCCCCGCCGTCGCGGGGCTGGCGGACCGGTCGGAGGGCGAGGGCATGGCCGACTACCTCGAACTCGCCCGGGAGGCCGGCTACGACGAGGACCGCTTGCAGGACATCGGCGAGGCACTCGACTACGCGACCTTCTGGCTGCGCTACGACGACGGCCGGGAGCTGATCTACGACATCCTGGACGTGAACTGCGACGACCCCGACCGCCACGCCGACCTCGTCGACCTGCTCGCCGAGCGGGCCCAGCAGGACATCGACACACAGCTCGGCGTGGCGATGGAACACGTCACCCACGGGACCCTCGAGAACGGCGCGCACCTCTACCGCGTCGACGTCGAGGAACACGCCCGCCGCTTCACCTACCCCGCACCGGGTAAGACGACCGGCAAGGTCCACGACCGGAAGGTCGCCGAGACGGGCGACCCGGTCATCACGATCGGCTTCGGCCCCGACTTCGCCGTCCTCCGGAGCGACGGCGTCCGGCTGGACATCCCCGAGATGGTCGCCGAACTCAAAGACGAAATCGAGGGCGGCGGCGTCAGCGGCGGCGGCCACCTCGTCGTCGGCTCCATCAAGTTCGTGGAGGGGATGCGCGAGGAAGTCATCGAGGCACTGGTCGGGAAGATGGCCGAGGCCGAACTCGACGAGGACCTCGGGAGTTCGGCGGCGGTGGCCGACGACTGAACACTACGCGAACTCGATGTTGCGGGCCCGGCGGGCGGCGACCAGACCGGCCACAGCGCACGCGACAGCCAGACCAGCAGGCAGCGTCCACCGGCCGCCCCGCCAGTCCGCCCGGAACACCCGCCGGAAGTACCGCGCGGGCTCTTTCCCCTCCAGAACGACCGCAACCTCCCGGTTCCGCCGCGCGGAGTAGTTGTTCCAGTTGAGACTCCCCACCACGGCGTGGTCGCTGTCGACGACGACCCCTTTGGCGTGGATCTTTTCGTACCGGCCCCGCGGGTCCGCGACGCGGGCCTCCAGGTCCAGCCCCTCCTCGCGGGCCCGTTCGTTCAGCCACCGGGTGACGTTCCGGTTGTCCTCGCGGACGTACCAGGCGCCGCTGAGCAGGACCCGCACCGTCACGCCCCGGCGGGCGGCGTCGAGGGTTGCCTGCAGGAACGGCTGGCGCCGGCCGCCGATCGACACCTGCTGGACGCGGACCGACTCGGTGGCGTTCCCGACGAGCTCGACGACCGCCCGCTCGGCGTTGTCGGGAGCGACCAGCAGCCGCGCCCCCTCGACGCGAAGCTGGCGGGGGTCGAACCGCCGCGGGTAACTCCCGTTTGCCGGCGCGCCCCCGGCTGTGGTCGACAGGTTCACTCGCACCTCCCGCCAGGGGATCGCGTCGTACCAGCCCGCGTCGGCGCGGAAGGTCTCCGCGAGCCCCTGGACGACAGCGGGCTGGTCGGTCACCACACCCCACCCGCGGCTGCCGTGCCCGCCCGTGCCCGACGGCTTCCAGTTCTCCGTCGTCACGAGCGCCCGGTCGTCGACAACGGCGTACTTCGCGTGGTGGAAGGCGTAGCGTGCCCGCTCCCCGGAAAGGACGCGTACCTCGGCGCCGGCGGCGGTGAGGCGGTCCAGCCGGCGGGCCATCCGGGCCGACATGCCGCCGACGGGGCTGCCGTCGACGAGGACGCGGACGGTGACGTTACGCTCGACGGCGGCGACCAGTGCCTCCGTCGCCGCCCGCGAGGAGAAGGTGTAGCCCGCGAGCAGGACCCGGCGGTCGGCTGCCCGGAGCCGGGAGACGGCGAGCGACGGCGCGTCCGGCAGTACGAACGCTCGCACCCGGCCGGGGCTGCCGTCGACGACCGGGCGGTCGGTCGCACCGAGCGGGCGCCACTCCCCGGACGCCTCGCGTACCTCGGCCGCGGGAGCGTTCGCGTACGAGAGTGTGTCGACGGTCCGTCCGTCCTGCCGCAGCCGGAGCGTCTCGTCGGCGTTCGAGAGCGCGAGGTCGCCGGGGAGGGGGCGCGCGGGCCGTCCGGTCAGGCGCTCGGTCGCGTTCGGAGCCGTCGAGAGGGTGACGCGACCGCCCGCGGTCCCGTTCAATTCGACGGTGTCCTCCCCGTCGTCGAGGCTGAGGTTCCCGAGGTCGGTTCCCGACGGAAGGGAGAGGAGGACGAACTCCCCGCGGTCCCCGTCGGCCACGGGGTTCGGGTAGACGGCAGCGATCCCGGGAGTCGAGGGACCATCTTCGGCGGGTCGTGCACCGTTTTCGGGGGTCGGTGAATCCGGCTCCGGTCCGTCGACGGTCACGGCGGTCGTGGCTGGCGGGTCCGCGGCTGCTGGCGGAGAGAGCCAGAGCCACGCGACCGCGAGTACACAGACGG
>JAZKSZ010000164.1:0-5044 GCA_036625795.1 Haloarculaceae archaeon | reverse complement strand
GCGACAGCAAGGAGCGCAACCTCAAGCAGGCACTCGGCGAGATCGACCGGATGGCCTCCGCACTCGGCCTCCCCGAGAACGTCCGCGAGACGGCGAGCGTCATCTACCGGCGCGCGCTGGACGAAAACCTCCTTCCCGGTCGCTCCATCGAGGGTGTCTCAACGGCGTCGGTGTACGCCGCCGCCCGCCAGGCCGGCGTCCCGCGCTCGCTGGACGAGATCACCGACGTCTCGCGGGTCGAGAAGTCTGAGATCGCCCGCACCTACCGCTACGTCGTGCGCGAACTCGGCCTCGAAGTCAAGCCTGCCGACCCCGAGAGCTACGTGCCTCGTTTCGCCTCGGACCTCGACCTCTCCGAGGAGTCCGAGCGCCGCGCCCGGCAACTCCTCCAGAACGCCAAAGAACAGGGCGTCCACTCCGGCAAATCCCCGGTGGGACTGGCGGCCGCTGCCGTCTACGCTGCCTCCCTGCTCACAAACGAGAAGACCACGCAGGCGGCGGTTAGCGACGTCGCGGACATCTCGGAGGTCACCATCCGCAACCGCTACCACGAGTTGCTCGAAGCCGAACAGGACCTGCCGGCAGCGTAACCGCCCGGACGGCTTCCAGGGTGGCCGGTCTCACTCGCATGTCGTGTGGAGATGCTTCTCCCACGCCGCAGGCCGGGTCGCTGAGAGCACGTCCCCGGCCGAGAGCCTCACAGCCACGTCGCAGGGGTGTGTAGCAGGTTACTCGCCGTCCAGCGGTTCGCCGCGGCGGTCGATCCGCGTTGCGGGCAGGCCGGCGCGCTGGGCGTGCTCGCGGACTGCGTCCTCGCTTTCAGCCTGGTAGTGACAGAACGTGCCTGTGATCATCTCTTCGTCGTCGGTCAGGACCTCGGACTCGACCCACCGGATTCCGATACCCTCGTCCCGCAGTTCCTGCAGGGCCTCACCGGACTGTTCGCCAGCCGCCTCGAGTTCTTCTTTCGTGATCGGGTCCTCTAGCGAGCGGAGAATGAGGAAGTCCTCCAGGACTTGGTCGGGCATTGCTCGTACCAAGTGATCGTTTAGCACGATGTTTGATAAACGTGGGGAGGGCTGCCGGAGGCGGGACACGACCGCGGCTTTTTATCGGACCCGGCGCAGAATGCGATATGGACTTCGGGGGTTTCCGACTCGCCGCCAGCACGGCCGACCTCGCCGACGAGCCGGCGGCCCGCGAACACGCCGACATCGTGGAGTTCCGCCTGGACCTGGCAGCGGAGCCGATGGCACAGCTGCGCGCGTACGAGGGGGAGCTCCCCCTACTCGTAACCAACCGCGTCGCGTGGGAGGGCGGCGAGGCAGCCGACACACCCCGGCGGCTGGACCGGCTGGCGACGGCCGTCGAACACCCCCGCGTCGAGGCGGTCGACCTCGAACTGGCGGCGCTGACAGCGGCTGCAGAAGGTGGTGACGGTACGGCCGACCACTCCGCGGTCAGCGTCCGCGAGGCCGCACGCAAGCACGGCGTGAGCGTCCTCGTGTCAATCCACGACTTCGAGGGGACGCCCGGCCGGGAGCGGCTGGCAGAATTACTCGCCCGGGCCGCCGAGCACGGCGACGTCGCCAAGCTCGCGGTCACCGCCGAGTCGCCCGACGACGTGCTTGCCCTGCTGGCAGTCACCCGGGATATGAGCCGCGAGGGACGACGGGTGGCGACGATGGCGATGGGCGAGGCGGGCCGACACTCCAGGGCGGTCGCGCCGCTGTACGGCTCGCGGGTCGGCTACGCACCCGTCGACCCCGCGGAGGCGACCGCACCTGGCCAGTATGCCCTCGCGACGCTCGCGGGGCTGGTCGAGCGACTCGGCCTCGAACGGGCGGAAGATTCAACAGGCGGCCACTACCCACCATCCAGTAGTGGCGACTGACTCGGCCGACCCGGCGGACTCGTCGGACTCGACGGGCAAGCGGCCGTGGCTAGCCGCGCTGCTCTCGGTGCTCTATCCCGGGCTCGGCCACGTCTACCTCCGGCTGTGGGGACGTGCGCTGCTGTGGTTTCTCTCGATCGTCACCGCGACGGCGCTGCTGGTGCCACCGGAGGCCTACCCCTCCACGCTGTCGGTCGGCGCGGCCATGGAGGCCGCCCAGGCGCTGCCGCTGACGGTCAGCCTCACCATCCTGTTGATGACGCTTTTGAACGTCCTCGACGCGTACATGATGGCAAAGCGAGCGAGCAAGAGCGGAGGGGACGCGTCCGAGGGCGGACCGACCTGCCCCAACTGCGGGAAGGAGGTCGACGAGGACCTGGACTTCTGCCAGTGGTGCACGACAGAACTCGAGTAGCCCGGGGGTACGCAGACCGGTCGCGCCCGACCGGTCACTTCTCGATGATCGACTCCTCGACAGCCTCGCCGAAGTGGCGGGCGGTGTCCTCGTAGTAGACCAGCAGTTCGTCGCCGGGTTCGAGGTCGGTGACGGCGGTGCGACCCTCGCGGGTGTGGACCTTGATCGTCTCGGCGTTCTGGAGCAGCGTCTCGATCCGGTCCCCGCCCTCGGTCTCGGCCTGGACCCGGAACATCGGTCGCTTCTCGATCTTCGCGCGACCGACGACGGTCTGTCGAGTGTTGCCGTCGGTGTCGACGATCTGGACCTGCGTCCCGCTGCCGACCTCCGAGAGGTAGGCGGTCTCCCCGCCGGGCACGCGGAGGTAGGCGTGGACCGCGCCGGCGTTGACACGGAAGGGTCGGGAGGCGACGTAGGGCGACTCGGCGGTCTCGGCGTGGACGAAAAAGAGCCCGCGGGACATCGAGCCGACGAGCATCCCCTCGTCGTGGTCCATCATGTTCGCGGTGTCGATGCAGACCCGGTCGGCGGAGCCGGTCTGCTCGATTTCGGTCACTTCGGCGTACGACAGGTCGAGGGTCTCGCGGTCGACGGCGTCCCGGGCCTCGACCGTCCGGCGGATCTCCGCGGGGTCGTCGGTGTCCAGCAGCACGGCGTCGGCACCGATCTCCAGGGTCTCGTAGGCCGTCGCGGCCTCCTCGGCGCTCTGGACGCCCGCCACCAGCGTCGTCTCCTCGCCGATCCGGGCGATCAGGTTCTCCAGGGGGATGATCTGCCAGTTCTCGCCGACGACCAGCGTGTACTCCGCGTCCTCGGCGACGGCCTCAGCGAAGGCCTCGTAGTCCTCGTCGAAGATGCGGACGTACCCGCCCTGGGCGCCGTCTGCCCGCAGCGCCGAGAGGTCCGCCGAGCCCGAGAGATCGGAGGGCAGGTCGACCGTCCCGTCGCCCTCGCCGTCCTTGCCGACGACCGTCGCGTCGGGGGCGGGCCCGTCGTCTTCGGCTTCCATGACGTGGACGTCGCCCCCGCCGAAGGCCGCGACGTTGACCTCGCCGAGCTCCCGGACCCGCTCGACGTCGCCGCGGTCGACCAGCACCCAGTCGACGCCGGCCTCCAGCCCGGCCGTGATGCGTCGCTTGCGGGTCTCCCAGTCGCCGACCTCGTCGTCCGCCTTCAGCCAGACCGCGCGTGTCATGTCCCAAGGCTGGCGGGCGGGTGGCTTCAACGTGGCGGATCCGGGGACCCGAGCGGCCCCGACCACCCTGCGGCCGAGGCTCAAACGGCCCTTTGAGCCTACGGCACGGCTATGTCGACCCGGCACGCACGGGGAAGTATGAGTCAGGTCTTTCCGTTGCGGTCGTCGGTCGAACTCGGGGACCGCGAGCCCCGGCTGGTCGACATGGACGACGAGCGAGCCGACGAGGTGTTCGAGGCGCTGGGGTCGGGAACCACGCGTCGGGTCCTCTCGGCACTGCACGAGGAGCCACGGACGGCGTCGGACCTGGCGGAGGTCACCGACACGTCCGTCCAGAACGCCCAGTACCACCTCGAAAAGCTCCAGGAAATCGACCTGGTCGAGCCGGTCGACACCTGGTACTCCGAGCGGGGGACCGAGATGACGGTCTACGCGCCCGCCGACGAGGCGCTCGTGCTCTTCGCCGGCGAGGACCGCTCGCGCTCGCTGCGGTCGCTGTTCAAACGCGTGGTCGGGTCGGTCGGCCTGGTCGCGCTGGCCAGCCTGCTGGTCGCCGCGGTGACCGGCCAGGTCGTCGAGACACCGACCGCGCCGGCGCCGGAGTCGTCGGACGGAGCAGGCGTCATGACGGCCGACGGCGCCGACCAGGCTGCCCGGAGCGCCGCCGACGCCGCCGGGGCGGCGGCCACGCTCGACCCCGCGGTGCTGGCCGGGCTGGCCTGTTTCGTCGGCGGGCTGGTCGTCCTCGCCGCGGTGGCCGGGGTCCGGTACCGGCAACGGCGGGCTCAGAGGCGTGTCTCCGCCTGAGCGACGGCCGGCCGTTGCCGGACGAGAGCGGCAGGGCAGTGGCTTTTTGACGTTTCCACTCGACCATCGGGTGGATGAACGCAAGCGACACGTTCGACATCGGCGGCAGCACGACCGTCCACCGGATGGGCTACGGCGCGATGCGGGTCACCGGCGAGGGGATCATCGGCCCGCCCGAGGACGAGGACGCCGCGAGGGAAGTCCTGCGACACGCGGTCGACCTCGGGGTGGATTTCATCGACACCGCGGACTCCTACGGTCCCGGCGTCAGCGAGCGGCTCATCGGCGAGGCGCTGGACCCGGAGGACGCGGTCGTGGCGACCAAGGCCGGCCTGCTCCGCGATACGGACACCGAGTGGAAGCCCCACGGCCACCCCGACTACATCAGAAACCAGGTGCTCGTGAGCCGCGACCGGCTGGGCGTCGAGAGTATCGACCTGTACCAGTTCCACCGCCCGGACCCGGACACCGACTTCGAGGCCAGCGTCCAGGCCTTCGCCGAGCTGAAAGACGAGGGCCTGGTCGAGCACGTCGGGCTCTCGAACGTGAGCGTCGAGCAACTCGAAACCGCCCGCGACCACGTCGCGGTCGCGACGGTACAGAACCACTACAACATCGGCGAGCGCAGCTCCGAGGACGTCCTCGAGGCCTGTGAGGAGTACGGTATCGGCTTCATGCCGTGGTTCCCGATCGCCGGCGGCGAGATGGGCGAACTCGGCGAGGCCGTCGACGA
>JAZKSZ010000163.1:0-5048 GCA_036625795.1 Haloarculaceae archaeon | reverse complement strand
GCCGGGCCGGATCGTCACCACCGGCTCGGACATGATCTCGGCGACCGTCGTCGACCCGAGGTCGAGTTCGTCGCCGACGGCGGCGACGATGTCAGCCTCGGTGACGATCCCGTCGACGATCTCCTCGCCGACGACGAGCGACCCGACGTGTTTCTCCCTGAACGTCCGGGCGGCCTCGACGACAGCCGTCTCCCCGCTGACGGTGAGAACGGGGCTACTCATGAGCTCGCTGACCGGGGTGTCGTCCATATGCAAGCGTACGGCGCTGTCGTCTTAACTGTGACTGCCCACGCCCGGGAGGTCGGCCCGGCCACGGTCGCGGCGGTCTCTCGAAACCGAGATGTGCTCCGGCGGGTGGCCTGGGACTATGCCGACGTACGCGACGCGTGACTACGCCCGGAACGCCAAGCTCGGCTTCCTCGCCGGGCTGGCGCTGTGGACGGCCGGGGCGCTGGGCGGGATGGTCGGACCGGCCCTGTTCGGCCCGCTGCCGGGCTGGGAGACGATGCTGCTGGCCGACGCGGAGGTCCTCGGCGTCCTGGTCGGGCTGCTGTCGCCGCTCGTCTTCGGTGTCGTGCTCCCGCTGGTCGAGTAGCGGCCGAAAGGGGCCTACGACGCCCGCCACTCCGCCAGCGCCGGCAGGACCTCCTCGCGGGCCAGGTCGAGCGCGAGTCCGAGCGCGACCAGCCCGACCAGCCCCAGCCAGATGGCGGACCACTGGTGGCCGCCGAGATACTGCTGGACGCTGTTGTACTCGGCGACCAGGCCGACAAGCGAGAGGACGACGGTCCCGAAGCCGTACAGCACGATAGCGAACAGTTCGGTGCCGGCATCCGCCAGCAACTCGTACATACCCGACCGAGGACGGACGAGCAACAAGAGCCTTTCTCTCGGCCGCCGCCCGGGGCGTCCCGGGCAGGCGAACGCGGCGACCGCGAACCCCCGGAGCTTTTACTCGGGGCCGCGAACCGTCGGACATGAGCACTCCAACCAAAGTCGTTCTCGGCACCGTCGGCGTGGCCGGCCTCCTCTCGGTCGGGATCCTCGTCAATCTCATCGCAGCCTGATGTTCACGGAGCGCGAGCTGTCGCCCGGGGTGGCGACAGTCCGGGAGGAGCACGGCGCCCTCGTGCTCGACGCCGAGCGGGACTTCGAGACGCTTCCCCCCGCTGCGGCCGAGGACCTCGGCCTGCTCGTCGACGACCTCGACCCCTTCAGCGCCCCCGACGCGTGGCTCCCGCCGGACGCCCCGGAGGTGTTGCGGGAGTACGCCAGCGACGCGTTCACCGTCGGGATGCCCGGCGACGGCAGCGTCGCCTGGACCCGCCAGACCGACCCGCCGGTCGTCGTCTGCAAGCCCCGGGTCGACGAGTCGCCAGAAGCGTTCAGGGATTTCCTGGTCGCCGAGGCCATCGTCCAGGCGGGGTTGGGCGACCCCGAACACTTCCTCGGGTTCTTCGGCGAGCGATACCCCGAGTTCGACGCCGCCCTGGACACCCTCGGGCCGGTCGAGACCTACCAGGTCGCCGCGGCCTGTCACGACGCCTACCTCGGGCTGGCGACCCGCGACGTCTTCGCCGGGTGGAACGACGGCGCGACTGCCCCCCTGTTCGAGGCCTGGGTCGACGCCGGCGACCGGCTGACCGGCCGCCTCGAGGGGCTGCCCGGCGCGGTCGGCCGTGGAGAGACCGGATTCGCCGACGCCGCCGAACTCGCCTGCAGCGGGATCAAGCACGCTCTGGCCGTCCCGGCACCCTTCGACGCACTCGACGCCGACGTCTACCGCGAGCACGGCGCCGCCTACGCCGTCCGGTGGGCCGAGAAGACCGCCGAAACGGTCGAGTGACTGTCCGCAGTCGGCACACCCCACGCACTCACAGCCGGTCCAGCACGGCCTCGGAATCGTAGTTCAGCGTCAGCTCCCGCGACCGGCCGCGGCCCTCGACGTCGGTGTAGGTGGCGTCGATGACGCCGAGCTGGTCGAGCTTGTTGATGATCTCCGAGTAGCGGGTGTACCCCAGGTCGGTCTGTTCGTGGAAGACCTCGTAGATGTCGCCGGCTCGCTTGCCGTCGTGGTCGGCGATGACCTCCACGAGCGCCCGCTCGGAGTCCGAGAGGCCCTGCAGGCGCCGCGAGAGGTGGACGTACCGCGATTTGTCGTAGGCTTCCTCGACGTCCTGCCGTTCGACCTCGCGGCTGGCGCGCATCTCGGCGTTCAGTCCCGCGCGGTGCAAAAGGTCGATCCCCACGCGCAGGTCCCCACCCTGCTCGGCGGTGAGTTCCGCGACGCGGTCCAGCGTCGGCGCGTCGACGACGTCGTCGTGAAAGCCCCGCTTGGCGCGCTCGCCGAGGATGTCGGCGATCTCGGGCTCGTCGTAGCTGGGGAAGTAGACCTCCTCCGGCCGGAAGACGCTCTGGACCCGGCTGTCCAGCGCCTCGATGATCTCGAGATCCAGGTCCGAGGAGACCAGGATGACGCCGATCCGGGCCCCGCCCTGCTCCTCGTGGGCCCGGAGCAGCGAATAGAGGGTGTCCGAGGCCTCCGATTCGTAAAAGAGGTAGTTGACGTCGTCGAGTGCGACGACGAGCACCTCGTCGTCCTCGACCAGCCGGTCGGTCACCTGCGAGAACAGCTTCTTGAACGAGATGCCCGAGGAGGGGGGCTCGTAGTCAAAGACACCCTCGAACAGCCGCGAGAACACCGAGTAGCGGGTGGAGTTGACCTGACAGTTGACCCGCACAGCCTGGACGTTAGTCTGGGCGCGGAGCTCGTCGAACAGGACCTGGACGGCGGTGGTCTTGCCGGTCCCCGGCGGGCCCTGGGCCATGACGTTCAGCGGGCGCGAGCCGCGCACCGCCGGGCGGAGGGCGTACTTCAGGCTCTCCATCTGGGTCTCGCGGTGGCGGAACGTCTCGGGGACGTAGTCGATCTCGAAGACGCGCTCGTCGCGAAACACCGACTCGTCCCAGGACAGCATCCCCTCCTCGGGGTCGTCGGTCATCACTTTCACCGAGCCTGTCGCGACACTTAACGCTACTGGGGAGCCCTGTCGAGCCGCGGCCGGTGGCGGCCGGCCCGGATCTGGCCGGCGTCAGCGGCCGCAAATAAACCCCGCGCAGGTTTGAGCGACAAGGCGCAGGGGCCGGCGGCACCGATATGTGGCTGTGATGAGCCTACTCGACACGCTCTTTGGAACCGACGGTGCGGACGGCAGCGAACCGGCCACGGACGGCGGCGTGGCTGCAGACGGCGGCGTGGCAGCCGGCGACGCAAGCGGCGACGCGGCTGCCAGCGGTGTGCGGGCGCGGTGCCGGAACTGCGGGCGGTACTACGGGGCAGCGGCGGAGACCTGTCCGCACTGCGGGTCGGGCAACAAGCTGCTGGGTGGACCCGCGGGCGGGGTCCACCAGCGGCGGTAGGCGGACCGTCGCCCCCGAGAGGGGTCCGGCTCAGAACGGCCCGCCGGCGGCGAGGTCGGCCATGACGGTCCGCTCGGCCCGCCGGAGCAGTTCGCCGGCGGTGCCGGTCGCACAGTCCAGACGGGCCGCCACCGCCGAGAGGGTGGCCTCCCGCGGCGACCGGTAGTACCCAGTCTCGACGGCGACCCTGACCGCCTCGAACTGGCGTTGGGTGAGGGCCTGCCGGGCGTCGACCCGGCCGGCGGCGTACTCCCCGACCGAGACCACCTCGACGCCCAT
The DNA here is from genome assembly GCA_036625795.1 of Haloarculaceae archaeon. Classification (GTDB taxonomy): domain Archaea; phylum Halobacteriota; class Halobacteria; order Halobacteriales; family Haloarculaceae; genus Salinirussus. The sequence goes on along the minus strand of JAZKSZ010000163.1, from coordinate 1,349 downwards.
CGTCTCGGGGACGTCCTCGACGGCCGCCTGGACCGCCTCCGCCGGGCCGACCGCCGTGAGCCGGACGGTGCCGTCGGTGCGGTACTCGACGGGCGTCAGCAGGAGCAGGCCGGGCTGGCTGAAGGCCGAGGCAAACGCGCGGTCCTCGCCGGCGAGGTCCTCCCGGACGTACAGATAAAAGGAGTCGTCGGGGCAGGGGCTGAGCTCGAAGGCCTGGACCGCATCGCGTGCCTCCAGCGCCTCGCGGTAGGGCCCGGTCGGCCCCTCGACGTGGACGAGCATGGCGTGACTCGACTCCTCCGCCTCGCGGTGGAGTAGCCGCGCCGGCCCGTAGGCGTCGCGCTCGACGACGAACTGGTGCATCGGGTTTCGCTCCCCGGGCGACTGGGCCACGCTCACCTCCAGATAGCGCATACGGGCGGGCTACGGGAGCCCGCGGTTTATAAGACTGCTCAGAACTTCTCGAGCAGCCCCTCGTAGAAGCCGGTCTCGTCCTCGCCGGCGAGCTTCTCGACGATCAGTTCGGGCGTCGACCGGGCGAGTGTCCCCTTGACCGGCGAGCGCTCGACCCGCAACTCCCCGTCGACCAGCCCCTCGGCCTCGATACCGTCGACGGCCAGGTCGACGGTCGCGGCCTCGCGGATCTCGCGGGCGAGATGCGAGACGAAGACCGCGGTCGCGTCCCGGTCGGCCAGCGACTCCAGAATGCCCGCCATGATGTCCGCGGCGGCACCCGGCTCGGTGATGCTCTCGAGTTCGTCCACGAGCACCAGGACGGGGCGGTCGGTGCTCACCTCCGTGACGAGGTTCCCGAACTCCCGCAGCGTCGACTCGAAGGCCCCCGCGTCGAGCGTCCCCTGGCTCTTGGCGTAGTAGTGAAGTTCGGCCACGCGCTCGACGCGGGCCCGCTCGGCGGGCACGGGCAGGCCCATGTGTGCGAGCGTGACCACCAGCGCCACCAGGTCGAGCGTCGAGGTTTTCCCGCCGCTGTTGACACCCGACAATAGCGCCACCCCCTCGACGCCGTAGTCCACGGGTTCGACGTCCTCGAAGGGCACATCGAGCAGCGGCGACCGTCCACCCTCGATCTCGAAGCCCTCGCCCCCGATGGTGGGCATCGTACACTCGAAGTCGGCGGCGAAGCGGGCGACCGCGAGCTCGACGTCCAGTTCGAGAGCGGCCGAGACCAGCGCCTCGGCGTCCCCGCGCAGTCCCGCCAGGTCGCGGGCGAGCTCGCGTTTCCGGCGGGTCCGCCGGCGGTCCCGGGCGGTCCGCAACTCCTCGCGCAGGCGCCCGACGACCTCCTCGTCGTGCTCGACCGGATAGGTCGGCCGGTCGCCGAAGGCCCG
>JAZKSZ010000162.1:0-5161 GCA_036625795.1 Haloarculaceae archaeon | reverse complement strand
CTGCCGGCCGGACGTTTATACCGAAAGCCGGGACCACCCACCCCATGGCACGACAGGACCGACTCCGGCAGGACGAGCGCGCCATCGAGGGGCTCCCGATCCGCCTGGTCATCGCGCTCGTGGTCGGCGTCGCCAGCCTCGCGGTAATGATGAACACGATCCAGGGACTCGGCGCGCTCGGCGTCAGCGAACTCGACGCCCGACCCTCCCCGGATGTCATCGAGCCCGGGACACAGGAGGTCAACGTCACGGTCGTCGACAGCGGCGGCGACGCGGTCGCGAACGCGACGGTCGTCGCGAAAAGCGGGAGCGCGCGCCTGTCGGGGGTGACAACCGCCGAGACCGGCGCCGACGGGACAGTGACGCTGACGATCGACCCACAGCTGGGGCCGAACCGGGTCGAGGGGACCGTGGAGCTGGACGTGAAACCGCCCTCGGACAGCTACGCCGACCGGCGCGGGAACACCGACATCCTCGTGGTGGACGGCTAGTCCCAGTCGATCCAGTCGAGTTCCCAGCCCTTGCGCCGGCGGGCGGCCCGCTCGGCGAACTCCCGGTCCTCGCGGCGGGTGCGGTTGCGCTCGACGGTGGTCGCCTGCTCGCCCTCGACGAGCATCGGGGCGAAGGCACACCCGCCCAGCCGCTGGGCCTCGCCATCGGGGTCGACGATGGCGATCGACTGCTCGCCGGCCCCCAGCGGCATCACCAGCCGGCCGCCGGGCGCGAGCTGGTCGAGCAGGGCACGCGGCGGCCGGACGGCCGCCGCCTCCAGCAGGATCCGGTCGTAGGGGGCGTACTCCGGGAGGCCCTCGGCGCCGTCACGACAGTCGACGAGGACGGCGCCGTAGCCGGCGCTCGCGAGGTTCTCGCGGGCCTCGTAGACCAGCCGGCGGGTGATGTCCACGGCCTGAACGTTGCGCGGCTCGACCACCTCCGCGAGGACGGCCGCGGTGTAGCCGACGCCGGCGCCCACGACGAGCACGGAGTCGTCGGGCCCGGCGTCGAGTGCCTCGAGCAGCCGCCCGACCGTGCTCGGGGCGAGCACGAGCGTCCCCAGCCGCTCGTAGGGGCGGTCGGCGTAGGCCTCCCGCCCGTCGGGGACGAAGTCCTCCCGGGGGACCGACCGCATCGCGACCGACAGCTCCTCGCTGCGCACACAGCCCTTGCTCTCGTGTTGGAGGCTGTCGACCATGTCGTCGCGCAGCACCGCGGGTTCCATACCCCGGCTTTCGCGCCGTCGGTAATGAATTCACCGGGCCCGGTCACTGCAGCGGGACGAAGCGGACCCCGCCGTGGCGCTCCCGGTCGAGGGTCCCGTCCTCGCGTTTGTGAGCGCGAACGAGCGTCTGGGTGCGCTCGCCGATCGGCGCGAGCACGAGCCCGCCCGGCCGGACCTGCTCGACGACCGCCGCCGGGAACTCCGGCGCCGCACAGGTGAGGTAGGCCCGGTCGTAGGGGGCGTGCTCGGGCCATCCCTCCCGGCCGTCGCCCGCCCGAACCGAGACGTCCCCGTAGCCCGCCTGGCGGAGGGTCTCGCGGGCCTCGCGGGCGAGACTGTCGTGGTACTCGACGGTGTAGACGTTCCCGGCACCGACGACCTCCGCGGTGACCGCCGCGTGGTAGCCACAGCCGGTCCCGACCTCGAGAACGCGGTCGCCCTCCGCTGCGTCGAGCAGGTCGGTCATGATGGCGACCATGTGGGGGGCGCTGATGGTCTGGCCCTCGCCGATCGGCAGCGGGGTGTCGTCGTAGGCCGCTGTGCGCTTGCGCTCGGGGACGAACTCGTGGCGGGGAACGGCACGCATCGCCCGCTCGGTCGCCGGTGAGAGGTCCCGGCGGTCGGCCAGCCGGTCGACCAGCGCCTCCCGCTCGCGGCGGCGATCGGTCATCCTACCACGCCGACCAGGCACTGGTCGACTCGTCGCGGGCGTACACCCGGTTGACGTCCTTCGCGAGCGCGCGGTCGCCGTCGTGGTCGAGCTTGTCGAACTCGTAGCCGACGGCGTCCTCCCGGAGGTGGATCCCCTCGACGGTGAACTCCTCGCCCGCGAGGTCGTCGGTCTGGCCGACGACGAACTCGTAGTCCCCCGGCACCTGCAGCGAGACGCTCCTTGTCTCGTCGTGCGTGCCTTCCTTCGGGTGGACCGTCGCGTCGACGGTGACGTTGCCGACCGCCCGCGTCCAGAGCGTCCGGGCGTCCTCGACCGGCGCCTCCTCGGCCCGACCCTCCTCGAGTTCGATGCTCGTGATCCGGACCGTCAGGATCGCCTCTTCGGTCTCCAGGAGGAACTCCTCGCCGACGGCGACCGTCTCGGCTGCCGGCGCCTCCACGGTCGCGGTGAAGGAGTCGCCGTCCTGTGAGACGACGACGTCCCGCTCGATGGTCCGCTCCGCTGGGAGTTCCGCCTTGTGGACGTGGCCACACTCGGTGCAGCGGACGGTGGCTTGCCCTCCCTCCGCGAGCACCTCGTGGACCGTCTCGACGTCCGGCGAACAGGCCGGGCAGGCGAGCCCGACCCGCTCGGCCGTGTCGGGTCCCGATGTCTCTGTCATGGGTGTGCGTACGCGGGTGAGGTACAAAAGGCGTCGGCACGCGCGGTGGGGGGCCGGGAACGACGCCGCAAGCCCGGCGACCCGGCTACGCCGGGCTCGGCAGCTCCAGTTCCTCGCCGTCGACGTGGACCGTCGGCTCGGTCAGGACGCCGTCCTGGTGGATCGGCGCCTCGACGTCGCCGCCGATGCCGTGGTCGTCGCCGACCGCGAAGTGGACTGTCCCGGCGGCCTTCTCGTCCAGGAGCACCGACCCCACGAGTTCGGCGACCGCGAGGTTCGTCCCGATCCCCATCTCCGCGAAGTTGTAGGCGGCGTCGCCGGCCTCCGCGGCGGCGGCCTCGACCGATTCCCGGAGGCCCTCGTCCTCGATGCTCGTCACCTGGCCGTCCTCGACGGTGAAGGCGACAGTCTCGCCCGCGTCGAGGCGGCCGTGGGGCATCATCGTCCCGTCGACGACGACCCGCCCGTCGGCGGTCTCGGGGCTGACGAACACTTCGCCGGCGGGGAGGTTCGACATCTCGCCAGCCTCGTGGACGACGCCGGTATCGCGGCGCCACTCGCGTTCGCCCGGCCGGACCGTGATGTCCGTCCCCTGCGGGGAGGTGACGCGGAGCTGTTCGGCCCCGATGACGGCCTCGTGAACCTCCGCACAGACCGCCGCGATCTCCTCGTAGTCGGCGTCCAGCCCCGTCCGGAAGACCTCCGCCGTGATCCCCGGGAGCGTGGCGACCCGGGCGCCGGCCTCGTTCGCGTCGGTCCGGGCGCGGGTGTGGCTCAGGCTCTTCGTCGTCGGCGCGAGCACCACGTCCGCGCCGGCCATCGCCGCGGCGACCGGGGCGGGCGGCTCCGCGCCGTGTTGCTCGCCCGGCGGGTACCGGACGATGGCGGCGTCCTCCGCGGTCTCGGACGCGACCTCGTACAGCGCCTCGCCGATGGGCTCGCGCTTGTCGTCGGTGACGACCGCACACGACTCCTCGGCCCCCAGTCCCATGCACTGCCGGACCGCGGTCTCGGCTGGCTCCCGGAGCGAACTATCGGGCATGCCCCAACTGTGCGGGCGCGTCGGATTAGGTCTTGTCCACGCCGGCACTCGCCCGGTGCGAAACGGTGAATACCGTCGCGCCCGGCCGGCCGGGTATGGACGCGGCCCTGGGTCCGCCCGACAAGATGCGCGAGCGCCGCGAGGAACTCACGCCGATGATGGCCCAGTACTTCGAACTCTGCGAGCAGTACGACGACGCCCTCCTCCTCTTTCAGGTCGGGGACTTCTACGAGGCCTTCTGCGAGGCCGCCGAGACCGTCGCCCGGACCTGCGAGGTCACCCTCACGAAGCGCGAGGACAACACCGGCCGGTACCCGATGGCCGGCGTCCCGGTCGACAGCGCCGAGTCCTACATCGAGGCCCTGCTCGATGCGGGCTACCGGGTCGCGGTCGCCGACCAGGTCCAGGAGCCCGCCGAGGCGAGCGGCGTCGTCGACCGGGCGGTCACCCGCGTGGTCACGCCGGGCACCCTCACCGAGGCCGAACTGCTGGAGGGTGAGGAGAACAACTACGTCGCCGCCGTCGCCGCCGGCAGCGAGCACGCCCTCGCCGTCCTGGACGTCTCGACGGGCGACTTCTACGCCACCAGTGCCCGCGACCCCGGCCTGGTCGCGGACGAACTCGGCCGGTTCGAGCCCGCGGAGGCCATCGTCGGGCCCGACGCCTCCCCGGACCTGCTGAGCGAGGACTGCGTGGTCAGCCCCTACGACCCGACGGCCTTCGAGGCCGACGCCGCCCGCGAGACCCTGGAAGCCTACTTCGGCGCCCCCGGCCGGCTGCTGGGCAACGAGACGGAACTCCGGGCCTGCGGGGCCCTGCTCTCCTACGCGGAGTACGCCCGCGGGGCCGGGGAGCGCCTGGACTACCTGAACCACCTCACCCGCTACGACCCCCGGGAGTACCTGCTGCTGGACGCCGTCGCGCTCGATAGTCTCGAACTCTTCGACCGCCGGACGGTCCGCGGCCGCGACGACCTCTCGCTGGTGGAGGTGCTTGACGAGACCGCCAGCGCCCTGGGGCGGCGCCGGCTCACCGACTGGCTGCGGCGCCCGCTGGTCGACCCCGACCGGATCGGCGCACGCCACGACGCCGTCGGCGAACTCCGCGGCGCGGTCGAGTGCCGCGAACGCCTGCACGACCGCCTCCGGGAGGTCTACGACGTCGAGCGGCTGGTCTCGCGGGTCGGCCGCTCGCGGGCGACCGCGCGGGACCTGCGCTCGCTGAAGGAGACACTCGACGTGGTGCCCGAGGTGCGGGAGACGCTCGCGGACTGCGAGGCCGACCTGCTCGTCGACCTCCGGGAGCGGCTGGCCGACCTCTCCGATATCCGGGGGCTCATCGGCGAGGCTATCCAGGAGGACCCCGACCGCGAACTCACGGAAGGGGGGATCGTCAAGCCCAGCTACGACGAGCGGCTGGCCGCGTTGCGGGAGACCGAGCGCGAGGGGAAAGCGTGGATCGACGACCTCCAGGCCCGCGAGCGCGAGCGGACCGGCATCGACTCGCTGAAGGTCGGCCACAACGCCGTCCACGGCTACTACATCGAGGTGACCGACGCCAACCTCG
>JAZKSZ010000161.1:0-5168 GCA_036625795.1 Haloarculaceae archaeon | reverse complement strand
GGCGTCACCGCCCACTACGTCACGACGGACCTCGACCAGGGGCCGATCATCACCCAGCGCGCCTTTAATGTCCCCCAGGACCCCGAAGTCGACGCCGAGGACCTCCGGCGGACCGGCCAGCCCCTCGAGGCGGACGCCCTGCTCGAGGCCATCGACCTCCACCTCAACGACGAGGTTGCAGTCCATCGCGGGCGCACGCGACTTCGGAACCCCGAGGACAGCGACGCGCAGCTCGGCGCACCCGAGGAACTCGACGAGACCATCCCCGACCGCCCCGTCGACGGGTTGGGCGAACTCGTTGCGGAGCAGGACGACGGGGACCTCGAAGCCGACGACTGACTCACGCGCCGACGGCGGACGTCGCTCCCCCACCGACCGGCCCGTTCCAGTCGACCGCTACAGTTCCCGCACAGCCTGGACCGCCTCGTCGACCTCTGGTGCGTCGAAGACCGGGCGGCCGAGGTAGGCGTTCGTCCCGGCACAGTACAGGTCGCGGGCAGCCCCGATGACGTGGGCCGCCAGCGGGTCGGGGTCGCGGTCACACAGCCCTTTCCAGTCGGCGAGGCCGCGCTCCTCGGCCTCGCGTTTGGCCTCGCCCACGGCCTCGACCCACTCCGGCTGTGTCCGCTTGTGGTACTGCCGGAGCACCTCCTTGGAAACCTGCTGGCCGTCGTACGAGAACCGGTTCTCGTCGAAGGTCCCGACGACGTCCGCCACCAGCAGGTCGCCCTCGTGGTAGACACACTCGATCTTCCCGTCCTGGTGGACGAACCCGGCCTCCGCGGCGCGCTCGGTGACGACGCGGTTGACCTCGCGGGCCAGCGCCTCCAGTGCTGCGAGGTCGGCCGCGCCGGCGATCCGGTCGGCCTCGACGGGGTCGAGATACCGGTCCTGCTCCTCGTACTTCGTGGAGAACTCCACGACGGCCTCGGGCAGGTCGACGGCCTCCTCGGGCCAGCTCCCGTAGTCGAGGCCGTGCTCCCCCGGGTCCGTCCGCGAGCGCAGCGACGACCCCACGCCGACGCGGTTCCGGAAGACGACCTCGAGGGGGACGACGTAGTTCGACCCCGCACCCTCGTGGTAGGCGTCGTAGTCGTACCCCTCGCGCTCGTCGAAGGGCAGGTCGGGCACCTGCGCCAGGTCGATGGCCATCTCGCGTGGCGCGACCCCGCGGTCCAGGGCCGTGCCGACGTCGACGACCTCGTCTTCATCGCCGTCGTCGCCGTCACCGCCGCCGCTACCCCCCTCGCCGTGGACGACGACCCCCCGGTAGTGGGTCGGGACCCCCTCCGCCTCCAGCAACTCGAAGTTGAACGCGCCCATCGTACACAGCGAGGCGCCCTTGTCGGGGATCTCGTCGGGCATCTTCCCCCAGTCGAAGACGCTGTAGTCGTCGGTGAACCGGAAGCTTCCGCGGCCGAGGGCCTCCGCGCTGGCGGGCTCCTCGACGCGAAAGTCCTTGACGCTGGTCATACCCACAGGTCGCCCGTCCGGACAAGAAACGTTCCGGTCTCTCTCGGATGTCGTGTTTACGGGGTGATTTTGAGAGCAAGACGATCCAGAACAGCAAGAAAGCCCCGAGGCGTTCGACTCGGGAGGCTCGCTGCGCTCCTCGTCGTTCGCGGTGCTCACTCCTGCGGTGCTTGTGTCGCCTGCCGTCGTCGAACGCCTCGCCCCTTTCAGTCCCGCCCGACGCCACGTGCCTCCCCAGCCGATTCGCTCCTTCGCTTCGCTCAGTCGCTCATCCCTCGCACGGTGCTCGTCGCGGCCAGAGCCGCGACAGCGCGCGCCCGATCCGACTATCCAGGTCAGGCGGGGTTGAAAGGGGCCGGCAGCTCGCCGAGCGAGGCCACACAAGCACAGCAGTGTAACGAGGAGCGCAGCGAGTCGTAGCCGGCGAGCCGCCGGGGGCTTTCTTGCTGTACGTATCTCGAAACACTTGGCAACACTGACGCGTATGATTCAACCCTCAAAAAAGTCGAGCAGCCGGTCGGTCACCGCCCGCGCGGACTCGACGTGGGCGAGGTGGCGACCCTCGACGGCGAGAAACTCCCCGCGGGGCAGATCCTCGGCCAGTTCTCTGGCGGCGGCCTCGGCGACGACCGGGTCCCCAACGCCACCGAAGACCAGCGCCGGCGCGGTCACCTCGTACAGCGGCACCCCCTCGAAGTCCAGCCAGGCCGTGGCCTGCGCCTCGAAGGCCGCCGCATCGGCGTCGTCGTCGGCGCGCCACCCACAGATGCGGTCGACGACCGCGGGATTGGCTTCCCGGAAGGCCGGCGAGAGCGCCCCTTCCAGGGAGGCCCGGCAGGCGTGCTCGTCGCCGGGCGGAGCATGCAGCGCACGCAGCGCCGCCTCGTCGACAGCCTCGCCCGTCGGGCCAGTCCCGAACAGCGCGAGGTGGCGGGCGCGGTCGTACTCGTGGGCGTACGCGAGCGCGACCGCCCCGCCGAGTCCCGCGCCGGCGAGGTGGACACCCGCGAGGCCCGCGTCGGCGAGCACCGCCTCCAGGTCCGCGGCCAGCGTCGCCACGTCGTAGGGCCCCGCTGGCGCGTCCGACCGCCCGGTCCCGCGGTGGTCGTAGACGACGGTCTCGTGGGGTCCCGCGACCCGGTCCTGAAAACTCCACTGCCAGGCGCCGTAGCCGGCGTCGCCGACGAAGGCGACGGGCTCGCGGTCCCCGTGGCCCGCCCCCCGTACCTCGTAGTGGATGTCGACGCCGTCGCGGACTGCTCGCGGCATTCAGGCGTTCAGCTTCCGCTTGAGGATGTCCGGGGCCGCATCGAGTGCATCCTCGAGTGCCTCGGCGTCCGGGCCGCCCCCTTGCGCGAAGTCGGGCGGGCCGCCGCCGCCCCCGCCGACCCGGCTGGCGAGTTCGCCCACGACGTCGCCGGCGTCGACCCCGACGCCGTCGGGGACCGCGACGACGAACTGCGCGCCTTCCAGCCCGGAGCCCAGCACCGCGACCGTTCCCTCCTCGACGAGGGCGTTGGCGGTCGCGCGGAGTTCGTCCATGTCGCCGTCGAGGCGCTGGACGACGGCGGTGGTGTCGCCGAGCGGGACTTCCTCGCCGGCGCCGCCGCCGCTGGCGCGGGCGTCCGCCAGGTCCTCCTTGAGCTGCTCGATGCGCTTGCCCCGCTCTTTCCACTCCTCGAAGAAGCGGCGGGCGGTCTCGGGCACCTCGGTCGGGTTGACGTCGAGCACCTCGGCGGCCTCGTAGAGGGCGTCCTCGGTCTCCTGGCTGGCCTCGATGGCGGCCTCGCCGGCCGCGTAGGTCAGCCGAACCACGCCGTCCTGAACGCGCTCGGTACCGAGCAGCTTGACCGTGCCGATGTCGCCGGTCCGGGAGACGTGCGTGCCGCCGCAGGCCTGGGTGTCGGCGTCCACGGAGATGAGCCGGACCTCCTCGCCGGCGGGGATCCCGCCCTGGTAGATGTCGAAGCCGTACTGCTCCTCGGCCTCGTTGCGCTCGAGCCACTCCTGGGTGACCGCCGTGTTCTCCCGCACCACCTCGTTGGCCACCTGCTCGATGGCCCTGACCTCCTCGCGGGAGACCGACCGGTAGTGTTCGACGTCGAGCCGGGCGCTGTCGGTGTGTTTCTGCGCGCCGGCCTGGCGGATGTGCTCGCCCAGCACCTGCCGGGCGGCGTGGCCGACGATGTGGGTCGCGGTGTGGTGTTGCATCAACCGCCGTCGCCGGTCGCCGTCGACCTGTCCGCGGACGAACTCCCCCTTCCCCGGGTCCCCGTCACACCGGTGGAGGATGACTCCGTCCTCGACCTGCACGTCGGTCACGTCGACGGTCACGTCGCCGTCCTGAGTAGTGAGTGTCCCGTGGTCGGCGGGCTGGCCACCTCCCTCCGGGTAGAACATCGTCTGGTCCAGGACGACGTCGTACACTGTCTCCCTCTCCTCGCTCTCGCCGTCGTCGCCTTCCTCGGCATCGACGCCTGCGACCTCCCGCTCGAAGACGTCCAGGACGACCGCCTCGAAGGAGGTCCGCTCCTGGTCCTCGTAGTAGAGCTGGTCGGTCTCGGGGAGGTCGGAGACGTCGACCTCCTCGTCCGCATCCCCCTCCGCGTCGGCCTCGTCGCCGCCGTGGCGGCCGGCCACCTGCGAGTAGAAGTCGTCGGGCACGTCCACCTCGACGCCGTGGTCGGCGGCGATCTCTTCGACCATCTCCGGCTGGATCCCGTGGGAGTCGTACAGCTCGACGAGCTCCTCGGTCGGGATCGCACCGCCCTGGCGGGCGTACTCCTCGGCGAGGCTCTCGACGCGTCTGGTCCCCCGTTCGAGCGTCTCGCGGTACTTCTCGAGTTCGGTCCGGACGACGTCCCGCACGGTGTCGCGGTTCTCGTAGCCCAGCCGCTCGGCCTGCATGTCCACCAGCTCGTCCAGCGGGGCGTCCACGCCGACCGTGTCCGCGAGACGTTTGGTGCGGCGGATCACCATCCGTGCGAGGTAGCCCGTCCCGACGTTCGAGGGGACGATCCCGTCGCCCAGCATGTACGCGAGCGTCCGGGAGTGGTCGGCGATGGCGTAGACCTGTTCCAGGGGCTCGACGAGCTCGCGCAGGTGGTCGACATCCACGCCGAGTTCGTCGGCGATCTCCCCCCGGGCGGCCTCCACGTCGTCGACGTCGTCGATGTCGAGCTGTCCGGAGAGGCGGGCGGCGTCGTTGACGAGTGCCTCCTCCTCGGCAGTGTACTCGAGGCCGGCGTTCTCCCGCAGGAAGTCGAGCATCTCGGGGTAGACGGCCTCGTAGATAGTGGGGGTGCCCTGGCTCATCCAGGTCCACCGCTCCAGCCCGTAGCCGGTGTCGATCACCCGGCGGTCCATCCGGCTGTACGTGTTGCCGTCTTTCATCTCGTAGTCGCCGTCGGGGTCCTGCTCGAACTGCATGAACACGAGAGTGGCCAGCTCCAGGCCCCTGTAGATCACCTCGAAGGCCGGCCCGGCGTTGCCGCCGCCGACCCACGGGTCCTCGATGAAGGTCACCTCCTCGATGTCCGCACCGAGCTCCTCGAGCAGGCCGACGCAGTACTCGACGCACTCCTCCTTCCAGTATATCTCGCCCTCGTAGGCGTAGCCGGCGCCCTCTTCGGCGTTGAAGGCGTGGTGACCCATCATCTCGAAGGCCATCGTGTGCCGGCCGGTCTTCCCGACGT
>JAZKSZ010000160.1:0-5171 GCA_036625795.1 Haloarculaceae archaeon | reverse complement strand
ATCCTGAGTGCCGGCCTGCTGTCTCGCCCCCCGTCTCTAACTCTCCGCCGCGATGTCCAGCACCGACTCCGCGAGCACCTCGACGCCGATGGCCAGCGACTCCTCGTCGACGTCGAAGGTCGCGGTGTGGTGGCCGCCGGGGTGGTCGGTGCCGATGCAGACGTAGGCCGCCTCGCCGCCCTGTTCCTGCACGCGGTGCATCAGGTAGGTGGCGTCCTCGCTGCCGCCGAGTTCGTCCCGCTCGAGGACGCTATCGACTCGTCCGGAGCGCTCGGCGACGGCCTTCACGCGGTCGACGACGGACTGGTCGCTGGTGGCGCTGGGCGCCTCGCCGTCGAACTCCACCTCGACGGTGCAGTCGTGCATCTCCGCGGCACTCTCGATGACCTCCCGCGAACGCTCGCGCATGTACTCCATGAGTTCGGTCGTCTCGCCCCGGACTTCCCCCTCGATAAAGGCCTCCTCGGGGATGATGTTGGTCGCGCTTCCGCCGCCGACGTGGCCGGCGTTGACCCGGGTGGCGCCGTCCTCGTGGCGCGCGATGCCGTAGAGGTTCTGTACGGCGGTGGCCATCGCCTGGACGGCGTTGTCCCCCTGGTTGGGCTGGCCGCCGGCGTGGGCGGGTTCGCCCTCGAATTCGGCGTCGATGTGGGTCACAGCGAGGAAGCCGTCGACGCCCGCCACCACCTCGCCGGTTGGGTGGTCCAGGCCGACGTGCACGGCCAGGAGAGTGTCGACGTCGTCGAGCAGCCCGCTCTCGGCGACGGGCTTGCCGCCGGCGATCATCTCCTCGCTGGGCTGGAAGAGGAGCTTGAACGTCCCCTGGAAGTCGCTGTCCATCACCGCCTGGAGGACGCCCAGCCCGATGGTCGCGTGGGCGTCGTGCCCGCAGGCGTGCATCGCGCCCTCGTGAACCGAGCGAAAGCCCTCCTGGACCGGGTGGTGGTCCTCGCTCTCGGATTCGGCGCGGGGGAGGCCGTCGATGTCCACCCGCAGGGCGACCGTCGGTCCCTCGCCGCGCTCGATGGTGGCGAGCGCGCCGGTGTACCCGCCCGCCATCCGCTCCAGCAGGTCGGGGTCCGCCCCCGCGTCGCGGGCCTGCTCGTACCACTCCGCGAGCACCTCGTCGTCGGGCAGCGCCGACCGCTGTCCGTCGGCAAGGATCTCCGGGCCGACGAGCACGTCGTCGACGCCCATCGATTCCAGCTCCTCGACGACGCGGGCGGTCGTCCAGAACTCCCGCCAGGCCGGCTCGGGACGCTGGTGGAACTCCCGGCGCAACGTTCGGAGCCAATCCTCGTCGACACGAACCGTGGAGTCGGTTGCCATACCGGACCGTGGACTGCGGGGACTAATTATCCGTCGGCTGCGGCCGCCACCCGCTCACCGCGCAGTCGCCGCGCTATCCCTGCCCGCGGACCTGCTCGACCTCGGCGGCGAGGTGGACGCTGTCGGGGTAGGCGCGGCCGGCGACCGAGCGCGCGAACTCGTCGTGGCCGACGATCTCGATCGTGCGGGTGTAGACGGTGTAGCGCCAGGGGTCGAACTCGCCGCCGCCCTCGACGCGCTTGTGCTGGGGGACGCGGAGTTCGGTCGGGGGCTTGGGGTGGGGACCGTTCATCTCGGCACCCTTTCGCTCGGCGCGCCGTTTGATGTCGCCGACGACGGACTCCAGGGTCTCCCGGTCCCCGCTCTGGAGCCGCAGTTTCGTCACGAAGGGCATACCACTTGATGGTCGCGGCGCGCCCAAAACGACTTCGCTTCCACCATCGGCACACGGGCGCCTCGCAGGGATATCCCTGGCCCGCTCCGATATCCTCTTAACGGCGGCCCCAATACACACCGGTAATGATAGAGGCCACGAGCGCGGGAGCCATCCTCTTTCGCGACACGCGTGGCCGGCGGGAATACCTCCTGCTGAAGAGCCGTCCCGGCGACTGGGAGTTCCCCAAGGGCGGCGTCGAGGGGGAGGAAGAACTCCAGCAGACCGCCATCCGCGAGGTGAAAGAGGAGGCCGGGATCCACGACTTCCGGCTGCTCGATGGCTTCCGTGAAGACTACGACTACGTGTTCGAGGCGGGCGGCGACACCATCCACAAGACCGTCCACCTCTTCGTCGCCCGTTCCTTCGAGGCGTCGGCAGAGCTGAGCGAGGAACACCGCGACATGCAGTGGCGCGACTACGAACAGGCCGTCAACACGGTCACCCAGGACGGCCCCCGCGAGATACTCAAAGACGCCCACGACTTCCTCGACGAGAAACTGGGCGAGGACGGCGAGGGCAGCGAGGAGTGACCCAGGGTCCGGGGTGACCTGGGCCCGGTGTCGCGGGTCGGCGACACGGCGCCGCTCGGTCCGGTTCGCCGACCCCTGGCGCGTTTCACCACCCTTTAGCGGGTTCGCCGCCTACCGTGGGTGAATGGTCTCAGACGCGGCCATCGCCACCGTCGTCTTCACCGCCGTGACGCTGAGCTTTCCCTGCTTTCTGTACGGGGCGTGGATCGTCATCGACAACGACCCCATCACCTGGGACGTGCTCACCTCCCACCTGAAGTTCATCGTCACCGGGCTGGCGCTGACCACGATACCGATGCTTTTGTGGATGATCCCCCGACTGTTCGACCAGTTCGCCGGCGCCGCGCTGGTCCACGCGTTCCTGGGGTTGCAGGCCTACGCCATGCTCGTCTTCGCGGGGACGGGCATCGTCCGCATCTTCCGGGCCAAGTGGCGTCACGACCTCTATCACGACTACGACGAGGAGGTCCTGCTCGACGAGATCGGCGACGAGAACATGCAGTTCTGGCGCCGCCGACTCCGAGTCGGCGTCTTCGGCTACGTCTTCTTCTGGCTGCTGGCCTACCTCGTTGGCGTCGTCCGCTATCTCTCCCGGTACGCCCTGCTACCGTTCTGAACGGGCTGCAGTCAGTTCCTACGGGTCACGCGCAGGTCCCGTCCGTCCCGCGCTCGTCCTCGACCCACGAGACCAGGTCGTCGGCCCCGACGAAGCCCTCAGCGCGCCGCGCGACGGGCTCGCCATCGACAAAGAGCACCAGCGTCGGGACGCTGCGCACGTCGAACCGGTCGACGAGCGGCGGGTCGTCGCGGGGGTTGACCAGCCCGACTGCCGCCTCGCTCGCCCGCGCGACGTTGCCGAGCACCGGCTCCATGCTCGCACACACGCCACAGCCGTCCGTGTAGAACTCCACGAGCGCGACCGGGTTGGCGTCGACGAACGCGTCCAGCTCGGCCTCGCCGTCCAGGTCGACCGGCCGGTCGGAGTCGCCCGCTGCTTCCCTCGACTGCCCGGATCCGCTGTCTGTGGTCTCCATGTTCCCAGTAGGTCACCAGGGGTCCTAAGCCATCCGGACGGGCCGCCGGCCCAGGGAGTCACGCCCAGGGCTCGCCGCTCGCCAGGTCGACCTCGCTGTCGCGTTTCGAGGACGGACAGATGTCCTCGAGCACACACTCCTCGCAGTCGGGGTTGCGGGCCGTACAGACCGCCCGCCCGTGGCTGATACAGAGGTGGGTAAACTCCTGCCACTCCGCCTCGGGGAGCAGGGCCATCAGCTCCTGCTCGATGGCCTCGGGGCGCTCCTCCTCGGTGATGCCCAGCCGGCGGGTCAGCCGCTGGACGTGCGTGTCCACGACCACCCCCTCGACGACGTCGTGGCCGTGCTGGAGGACGACGTTCGCCGTCTTCCGGCCAACCCCCTTGAGGTCGGTCAGGTCCCCCATCGTGTCGGGCACCTCGCCGTCGTGTTCCTCGACGATCTGCTGGCACGCCGACCGGATGTAGTCGGCCTTGTTGTTGTAGTAGGTGACCGAGTTGAGGTCCTCCGCGAGTTCCTCCTGGTCGGCTGTGGCGTAGTCCTCCACACTCCGGTACTTCTCGAAGAGGTCCTCGGTGACGCTGTTGACTCGCTCGTCGGTACACTGCGCGGAGAGGATGACTGCCACGAGCAGCTCCAGCCGACTCGAGAACGCAAGCGAGATGGTGGTGTCGGGATACTCCTCGTGAAGGCGCTCGGTCACCGCGGCGGCCTGCGCGGCCGGGTCGTCGTGTGGCGTGCCCATGACACGGGATGTGGCGCGACCGGCTTCAGTCCCGCGGGTTCTCCCCGGTCAGTACGGGCTGTCGGCGCCGCCGGGGGCCGCCAGCCACCCCCCGGCAAACTCGACGAGGACGGCCGCAAACGTCGACCCCTCGCTCCAGAAGGCCACCTCCTCGACCCCCTCGCCGCCCGTGGCCGTCGAGAAGACGCTCAACAGGATGGTGTCGTCGTCGACGAGCAACACCCGGCCGGCCCGCAGCTCCGGGTTCTGGTCGTCGGGGACGGGGTGTGTCTCCACCGGCGGCTCGACGGCCTCGCGGACGGCCCGGTCGGCGCTGGCGACGACGGCGACGAGCCCCCGCTCGGCGCAGGCCCGCAGTGCATCCAGCACGGCTCCCTCGAGCATCCCGGTGTCGTCGACGCCGTAGACGACCCGCTCGTCGGCCTCACTGGCGAGCTCGGCCGCCCGCGAGGCCACCGCGTCCGCGCCGTGGACCAGCCAGATGTCCTCGCTGCGCTCCCCGTCGCCGGCCGCCCCCTGGACGTCCTCCAGGTACTCGAAGGTCTCCGCGCCGGTTTCGGCGAGCTGGTCGAGCAGGCGCGTCCGCGCCACCTCGGGGTCGGCCGGGCGGTACACCGTCGGTGTCGACTGGCGGGTCTCGACCAGTCCGCGCTCCTCGAGCGCCTCGGCCGCGCCGTACACCTGCGAGCGTGGCACCTCCGACACGTCGGCGACGTCGCTCGCGGTCCCGCTGCCGAGCTTCTGGAGGGCGACGAACACCCGCGCCTCGTAGGTCGTCAGCCCCAGCCGCGTCAGTCCCTCAATGGCCCCCTCGTCGTCCATCGTCTGCCCTGGCGCCCGAAACGGCTACAGCCTTTCGGTGTGAACGGGTGGCGTGTTCCGTCGTCTCCTCCGTGGGTCGGTGTCCGACCCCACGCTCTCGCGGCTCGGGGCTGCCGTCGCCGAGCGCAACGGCGAGCCCCTGGAGTCGGTCCGGCCTCTGGAGGCGGACAACTGGCTGTCGACCCCCTGCGTGGTCAACGAGCGGTACTTCCTGAAGGTGATCACCGGGCAGAACTCACTGGTCCACACGCTGTTGACCGTCGGCCGGAATCTCG
>JAZKSZ010000159.1:0-5190 GCA_036625795.1 Haloarculaceae archaeon | reverse complement strand
CACCTGCACCTGCGCGGGCGCTGGCGACGAACACCGTCCCCCAGACGTGGGTCTCGAGGTCGACCCCGCCGAAGGCGGCCGCCATCGCTCCCGGCACGTCCGCCTCGGGGTTCCAGTCGGTCGCCCACCGCGAGAGCGGGACGACCACGCGGTTGAGCGGCGTCCACGGCTCCCCGAACGGCCGGGCGTCGAGTACCGCTATCCGTCCGCCGGGCCGGAGCACCCGGCGGGCCTCGCGGGCGACCGCGTCCGGGTCGTCCATCGCGCTGACGGCCATCGACGCGTAGACCGCGTCGACGTGGCCGTCGACGGGGAGGCGGGTCGCGTCGGCCCGCAGGACGTGGACGTTTTTCCAGCCGGCCGCCCGGACGCGCTCGCGGGCCCGGCGGACCATCCCCGCGCTGTAGTCCAGCGCGACGACCCGTCCCTCGGGGCCGACGCGGGTGCGCAGCCGGTGGAGACTGCGCCCGTCCCCGCAGCCGAGTTCGAGGACGGTGTCGCCGGGCGCCAGCCCCAGCGCATCGACGCTTCTCGTTCGCAGCCGGTCCTGCGTGCCCAGAAAGACGAGGTCGTAGAGCCGCCCCAGCAGCCCGCTGTGGCGGCTCCACCAGTCGTAGACCCGCTGGCCGCGGCGGCCGGACATACCCGCCCTTCGAGAGGGCAGGCCTTGTGACTGCCGGGAGCAGCCCCGTGGCGCGGTCTGTCGTGGTCCGCCGGACCCGCCACAGCCCCGCGGGCCGTCCGGTTTATACTCGGCCGGACCGAGGCCTGCGTGTGGAGTACGCTGCGCTGGTTGAGGTGTACGACCGGCTGGCAGGCACGCAGTCGACCCACCGGAAGGTCGCCATCGTCGCGGAGACGCTTGCGGAGACGCCCCGCGAGGACCTCCCGATGGTCCTCAGGCTCCTCCGCGGCGAGCTGTTCGCGCCCTGGGACCCGGCGGAATTGGGCGTCTCCTCCAGTCTCGCGAGCCGGGCCATCGAGCGGGCGACCGGCGTCCCGGAGGCGGAGGTCGAGACTGACTGGCGCGAGACGGGTGACCTGGGCAGCGCCGCCGCCAGAGCGGTCGAGCGGGCGGTCCAGCAGACGCTCGTCTCGGAGACGCTGACCGTCGAACGGGTCTACGGGGACCTGCGTGACCTCGCCGACTACGAGGGGGCGGGCAGCGAGGACCGCCGCGTGGACGCCGTGGCGGGGCTGCTGGCCGACGCCGACCCTGCCGAGGCGAAATACGTCGTCCGCACGGCGCTCGGCCACCTCCGCCTGGGCGTCGGCCGCGGGACCGTCCGGGATGCCATCGCCGCGGCCTTCCTGCACGGCGACCCCGACGAGCCCGGCGAGACCCCCGAGGACGACGTCGCGGCCGTCGAGCGGGCGCTTCAGGTCACCAACGAGCCCGGCCTGGTCGCACAGACCGCCGCCGAGGGCGGTCGGGCGGGCCTGGCTGACCTCGACCTCGAGGTGGGCCGGCCGGTGGAGGTGATGCTCGCCGAGAAGGCCGATTCCGTCGAGACGGCGGTCGCCGACGCGCTCGAGGCGAGCAGTGCGGCCGAAACGGGCGAGGGGGACGGCGAGGAAGACGACGACGGGAGCGGCAACGCCGACTCGCCCGCTCCGCCCGCGCCGCTCTCCGAGTACAAGGTCGACGGCTTCCGGGCGCAGGTCCACTTCGAGACCCAGGAAGCGGGCGGCGGGAGCGGCGACAGCGGAGACGGGGAAACCGGGCCGCAAATATTCACCCGCCGGCTGGAGGACGTGACAGCGCAGTTCCCCGACGTGGTCGACGCGATGGCCGGCTTCGACGCCGACGCCTACATCGTCGAGGGGGAGGTCGTCGCCTACGACCCCGACACCGGCGAGCCGGTCCCCTTCCAGCAGCTCTCCCGGCGGATCAAGCGCAAACACGACGTGCAGCGCCTCGTCGAGGAGGTGCCAGTCGTCATCTACCTCTTCGACCTGCTGTACCTCGACGGCGAGTCACTGCTGGACCGGAGCCTGGTCGAGCGGGTCGACGCACTGGAGGGGCGGCTGACCGAGCTCGCCAACGAGACCGAGCGGATGCCGAACCTCCGCAGCCGCGACCCCGACCGCGTCCGGGAGTTCTACGAGGATGCGCTCGCAGCCGGCCACGAAGGGATCATGGTCAAGACCGCCGACGCGACCTACCAGCCCGGCAAGCGGGTCGGGTACACCCGGAAAGTCAAGCCCACGATGGAGTCGCTGGACCTGGTCGTCACCCGCGCGAAGTGGAGCGAGGGCCGGCGCTCGAACAACCTCGGCCGCCTCTACCTGGCCTGTCGGGACGGCGAGGACTTCAGGGAGGTCGGCCGGCTCTCGACGGGCTTTACCGACGAGCAACTCGCCGACCTGACCGCCCGGCTCGAGCCCCACATCCTCGAGGAGGACGGCCGGGACGTCGACCTCGAGCCCACGGAGGTGCTCGAGGTGGCCTACGAGGAGATCCAGCAGTCCCCGGAGTACGACTCGGGGTACGCGCTGCGTTTCCCCCGTTTCGAGGGGTTCCGCGACGACCTCGACGTCGGGGATGCGGACACCCTCGAGCGTGTCGAGTCGCTATTCGAGAGCCAGTGAGGACGCCAGGGCCCGCTGGGTGCCGCGGGCCGCCGCTCGGCGCGACCCAACGGAAGCAAGTGCATCTTAGTGGCTCGCTGCCCTGGACGGGGGTGTGACGGTCCGCTACCGCGACGGTATCGAGATCACGCTCTCGACGGGCGAGCGAGTGGTCTGTGACGCCGACGAACCCGACGGCGACGTCAACGTCGTCAGTCACGCCCACGGCGACCACCTCTACGAGCGGGCGCCCGACGAGGTGGTCTGGTCGGACCTGACCCGCGAACTGGCGGCGGTCCGCCGTGACGAGGTGCCGGCGACGGTCACCGACGACCGTATCACACTCGTCGACGCTGGCCACGTCCCCGGCGCCCGCGCCGCCGTCATCGAGGACCCCGACGGGACGACCTACTGCTACACGGGCGACCTGAGCACCCGCGAACACCGGTATCTCGACGGCTTCGAGCCCCCGGAGGTCGACGTCGATGTCCTCGTCATCGAGTCGACCTACGGGGAGCCGGAATACGTTTTCCCGCCGCCGGCCGAGGCCACCACCGAGTTCCGCGAGTGGGTCGATGAGACCGACGCGCCCGTACTCGTGTTCGCGTACTCGCTCGGGCGGGCCCAGGAGGTCCAGCTCATCCTGGGCGAGACCGCCCGGCAGGTCTACGTCACCGACGCCGTCGCCGCGCTGAACGAGCCCATCGCCGACGCCTTCGACGTCGCGTTCGACGTCGAGCGCTACGGGAGCGCGGTCGCGCTGAACGCCGGCGACGCGCTCGTGCTCCCCGCCCAGACCAACCGCCTGTCCTTCGTCGAGAGCATCGTCGAGGAGACGGGCGCGCAGAAGGCCGCGCTCTCGGGGTGGGCCGTCGACTCCTCCTTTCGCTTTGCCGGCGGCTACGACGCCACGTTCCCGCTGTCGGACCACTGTGACTTCGAGGAGCTGCTCGCCGTCGTCGAGGCCGTCGACCCCGAGCGGGTCTACACCTGCCACGGGAGCACCGACAGCCTCGCCCGGGAGGTCCGCTCGCGGCTCGGCTACGAGGCTCGCGCGCTGAAGCGCAACCAGACCTCGCTGGGGGAGTTCTGAGGGACCGGGGGCCCTTTCGGCCGGACCTGTAACGACCTGACAGCCAACGCTTTAGTATATTCGTATCTTCCAATCTACCGGTATCCATGCTCGAACTCTACCAATCCGAAGGGTGTCCGTACTGTGCGAAGGTCCGGGAGAAACTCTCGGAACTCGGTGCCTCCTACGTTGTCCACAATCCGCGCCTTCCCGGTGACGAAGGCGGGGACGTGACAAACGAGACTACGTACGGAGCACTCACCTCGGACGGTGAGGACCAGATCCCCTACCTCGTCGATACCGAGCGTGGCGTGACGATGTACGAGAGCGACGACATCGTCGACTACCTCGAACGACACTACGAATAACGGGCGCCTGGAGACACAGCCACCATTCAATGACTGACGTGGAACCGGGAGATACGTCGGGTGTATTCGCGGACCTCTTGGAGACCGTCGACGACGAGATCGAAGACTTGGCAACAGCCGGCGGTATCACGGCGGATACGCGCGGTGACTTGTCAGTCGATACACTGCTGCGCATCGCACGGTGGCGGTCCGTCCAGAGCGCTGTTCTCTACAGCGATTGGGCTAACCACGGAGCTGTCGAAGGTCTGGACGCGGACGTCGCGCTCGCTGCAGCGTGGAAAGCGGGACGCTCCGTCGACCAGTACGAAGCGGCCACTGCTCGGCTCTCGGGGCGTGGCGTCGAACCTGACCCGGTCGAGTACGAGATCCACGGTGACACGCTACAGTTCATGGCGGACCTGGCTGACCCAGTCGCTCGACTGACTGCGGGGTTCGTCGTTGCACCGAAACTCCGCGTCGTCAAGGACAAGCAGGCGACGCTCGTCGCGACCGGCAACGCCGACCCACAGACGGCCAGTCTCTACCGTGAACGGGTCGTCCCCCCCGAGGAAGACGCTATCGAACGCGGGATGCAGCTGCTGTCCCGGTATGTCGAGGCCGCTCCATCTGCTGTGGAGACCGCCGAGGAAACCGCCGACGCGTTCCTCGATGTCGCGTGGACGGCACAGGAACAGGCGATGGACGAGACCGGCGACGTCGACCCGAAAACGGTCTGCTAGCTGTTCTGTTCGGAGATGACGACACCGTCACCCATCCGGTCGAGCAGGACCTCACGCATCGTGTTCATCCCATCGACGATCCGGTCGTCGGCGACCGAGTAGTAGTTGTTGAGCCCCGCCCCACGCTTGGAGACGACCCCTTGCTCGCGCATTTTTCGGAGGTGCTGGGAAACCGTCGGCTGTGGAATGCCAGTCTCGTCGCTGATCTCGCCTACGTTGTATTCGCCGTCTTTCAGGAGATGGAGGATACGCAGGCGCTTGGGATTCGAGAACATCTTACAGAACTCCGCGTGGCGCTCGTAGAGAGCGTCGTCTGCGTCTGTCATGGGGTTATATTCGACTCCACGAATATGTGCGTTCGCTTCTGCCGAGACGACCCTACACGCCGACCTATCGCATGTTCAAACGGAGGCCATACAGGCACGGACACTCGGCAGCGGGTTGTGACAACCTCTCACGC
>JAZKSZ010000158.1:0-5212 GCA_036625795.1 Haloarculaceae archaeon | reverse complement strand
GGATGTTCTGTTGGCTCGGCGTGAGTTCGATGGATGACATAACGTACTGTTCGCTGCTCGATTCCTTAAACCCGGCGGTGACCCGACCGAACCCGCCGAGTCCGGCGGTTTCCGGTGCTGCGGCGCAGTCGGCTGCGCAGGCGTTGCGACCTGCCTTCCCGGCTCCGACACTCCGGCTCCGTGCGGCCGGCCGGTCTCCGGCCCGGATGCTGTACTCGGGAACCGCACCCCCGGGCTCGCATGGGGCGCCGGGACCCGAACGCTCTTGTCGCCCCCGCCGGTCCATGCGACTATGCAGGGTGCTCGCGTGCTCGTCACCGGCGGGGCGGGCTTCATCGGGTCCGCGCTCGCCAACCGCCTGGCCGCCGACAATGACGTCGTCGCCGTCGACGACTGCTATCTCGGAACCCCCGAGAACCTCGACGAGGAGGTCGAGTTCGTCGAGGCGAGCGTCCTCGACGACGACCTCCCGACCGACGTTGACGTCGTCTTCCACCTCGCCGCCCTCTCCTCCTATGCGATGCACGAGGAGGACCCGACACAGGGTGCCCGGGTGAACGTCGAGGGCTTCGTCAACACGGTCGACCAGGCCCGCCGGGACGGCTGCGAGCGCGTCGTCTACGCCTCTACCTCCTCCATCTACGGCTCCCGGACCAACCCCTCTCCCGAGGACATGCCCGTCACCGTGAACACCGGTTACGAGGCCTCGAAGCTGGCCCGCGAGCGCTACGGGGAGTACTTCCGGAACCACTACGGGCTGGACGTCGCCGGGCTCCGCTTTTTTTCGGTGTACCAGGGCTACGGCGGCAGCGAGGAACACAAGGGGGAGTACGCGAACGTCATCGCACAGTTCGCCGACGACATCGCCCACGGGCGCCCGCCAAAGCTGTACGGCGACGGCTCACAAACCAGGGATTTCACCCACGTCTCCGACATCGCCCGCGGGGCCGAGCGCGTCGCCGACGAGCGGCTGAACGGGGTCTACAACCTCGGCACCGGCGAGGCCTACTCGTTCAACACGGTCGTCGACCGGATCAACGAGCAGCTGGGGACCGACGTCGAGCCCGAGTACGTCGAGAACCCGATCCCCGGGGACGTCTACGTCCACGACACCTGCGCCGACTACTCGAAGGTCAACGAAGCGACCGGCTGGGCACCCGAGATCGGCTTCGAGGAGGGGATCCGGCGGGTCTGTGCGCAGTATCAGTGACCGTCCGTTCCTGACCGCCGGGATGTGGCACGGAGTAAGCTCTTAACCCCCGGGACCCGTCGCTCGGGCCAGTATGCCCGAAGCCGACATCGACCCCTTCGAGACGGACATGTTCGTCGACCCGCGTGACAGCGTCGTCGAGGTGACCGACCGGACCTACTTCCACGCCTCCTTCAGCGCCATCACCGCCTTCGAGACCGACGCGGGGCTCGTCCTCGTGGACACCGGTGTCGAACAGACTTCCGCCCGGATGGC
Organism: Haloarculaceae archaeon; assembly: GCA_036625795.1. GTDB lineage: Archaea > Halobacteriota > Halobacteria > Halobacteriales > Haloarculaceae > Salinirussus. The sequence continues at coordinate 3,747 of JAZKSZ010000158.1, read as the reverse complement.
CGAGACACTCCGCGAGACGACCGACGCGCCGGTTCACACCGCCATCTACACGCACGGTCACCTCGACCACGCCTACGGGCTCGAACAGTACCTGACCGAGGGCCAGGACGACCCGCGGGTCATCGCACACGAGAACGTCCCCGACCGGTTCGCACGCTACGCCCGGACGGCCGGACACAACGAGGCGATCAACGCCCGGCAGTTCGGCGGGGCCGCGAGCGAGACCGACGACCTCACCGACGAGTCCGGAAGCCGCTTTCGCGAACCGAACTACCCGCCGACGACGCTCTACGACGACGCGTTCACCATCGAGGTCGGCGAGACCACTTTCCAGCTCCGTCACGCGAAGGGCGAGACCGACGACCACACCTACGTCTACTGCCCCGACCGCGAGGTCCTCTGCTCGGGCGACTTCCACATCAACGTCGCACCCAACGCCGGCAACCCACAGAAGGTCCAGCGCTACCCCTGGGAGTGGGCGGACACGCTCCGGGAGATGGCGGGGCTGGAGCCCGAGCATCTCTGTCCCGGCCACGGCAGGCCGGTCGTCGGTGACCCGGAGGAGGTGCAGGAACGCCTGTTGGGGTCGGCGGCGTACCTCGACGAGATAGTCGACCAGACACTCGCCGCCCTCAACGACGGCTCGCCGCCCCACGTCGACATCGTCCACGAACTGGACCTGCCCGACTACGACGAGCCCTGGCTCGCGGAATCCTACGACGAGGCGGCCTTCATCGCCCGGAACGTGGTCCGCTACTACGGCGGCTGGTGGAGCGGCCGCCCGTCGGAACTCAAACCCGCACCGCGGGAGGAGCTGGCCGGTGAGGTCGCGGCGCTCGCGGGCGACGCGAGGACACTCGCCGACCGGGCGCTCGCCCTTGCCGACGACGACATCCGGGTGGCCTGTCACCTCGCTGACTACGCCCTCGAAGCCGCGCCCGACGACGACGCGGTCCAGGAGGCGGTCGTCGAGGTGTACGAACGGCGGGCGCTCGCGGAGGAGAACCTCATGTCCGGCAACATCTACTCCTCGGCCGCCGAGTACGCCCGCGAGGGGCGCCCGTTCCGCTGACGGGGACCGGCCGGGGCGCGTACGGACCGTCCGCGCGCCAGCTGTCCGCGGCCAGACCGCACGCACCGCCGACAGCGTCTTTATCTCCGCCCGAGCAGCCACTGGTATGGACCGCACGGACCGACCCGTTCGTGTCGTCGGCGCCCCGATGGACCTGGGCGCCGACCGCCGCGGGGTGGACATGGGCCCCTCTGCGCTCCGGTACGCCGGGCTGGCCGAGGAACTCGAGGGGCTGGGACTGACCTGCACCGACGGCGGCGACATCGCGGTCCCCCGTCCCGAGGCCGCCGAGGCCGACCACGACTTCGGTGGCGGCCGCGCGAAGTACCTCCAGGCGACCGGCGGGGTCTGTGAGGACCTCGCAGCGGCCGTCGCTGACACGGTCGCCGACGGGGAATTCCCGCTGGTGCTCGGCGGGGACCACACCGTCGCCATCGGGACGGCAAACGGGCTGGCCCGCGGCAGCGACCCGGGCGTGCTGTGGCTCGACGCTCACGGCGACTTCAACGTTCCTGCCACGACCCCAAGCGGCAACATCCACGGAATGGCCCTGGCCGCGATCCTCGGCGACGGTCCTTTCGCCGAGATGACGTGGGCGGATGCCGGCGTCGACCCCGCGAACGTCGCGATGGTGGGCATCCGGGACCTGGACGACCGCGAGCGCGACCGCCTGCGCGAGAGCGAGGTGACCGTCTTCCCCGTCGCCGACATCGACGAGCGCGGTATCGCGACGGTCGTCCGGGAGGCGCTCGACGTCGCGACCGGCGGGGACGCGCTGCAGGTCAGCCTCGACCTGGACGCGCTGGACCCCGACGAGGCGCCCGGCGTCGGTACGCCCGTCCGCGGCGGGATCACCTACCGCGAGGCCCACACCGCGATGGAGCTGGTCCACGACCACGCCGGAGGGGCGCTCGCCGCGCTCGAGCTCGTGGAGGTCAACCCGATCCTCGACCAGCACAACCGGACCGCCGAACTCGCCGTCGAGCTCGCAGCCAGCACCCTGGGCCAGCAGACGCTGTAGGCGATAATCCGGTGCGTCAGGCCACCGGCTCCCGCCCGTACTCGTCGTCCGCGTCCGCGACGGAGTTCGTCAGCCCGGCGCCGAGGTAGCCCCCGAGCGCGCTCAGCCCGACCGTGTAGAGGACGGCAACGAACAGGGCGAACACGAGCGCGAGCGCGACGATGCCGGTCACCGCACCCAGCGCGAGCTCCGAGGCGACGACCGCGAAGCCGCCGACCAGGAAGGCGAACAGGACCACCACGGGAACCGCAGCGAGGAGCCCCGCGAAGGCGCCGACGCGGGCCCCGGTCGACCGGTCGGCCTTCCGGAGGTAGCCGGCGGCTGCGCCGCCGAGCACCGGCGAGAGGGGGACGAAGGAGGTCAGCACTGTGACGACCGCGCCGACGACGGCGCTGGTCGCGGTGTCGGGCCCCTCGGTCGCCCCGGTCCGGAGCCGGTAGACCAGGAAGGCGACGCCGGCGACAGCGAGCGCCAGCCCGACGACGGTCAGCCCGAGCCCACCCCACCACAGCAGCGCGTTCGTGACGCTCGTCAGCTCGGCGGGAGTGAGCTCCGTCGAGGTAAGCCGGCCGGCGGCGACCATCTCCGCGACCCAGCTGCCGCTCGCGACCTGCGAGAGGATGGCCCCGAGCAAAGCGATACTCCCGCCACCCAGTACTAGAAAGACCGCGACAAGCCAGGTCACTGCGCCGTTCAGGGGCCCGGCTCCGCCGCCCCGCTCCGCGCCGGTCTTCGCCGGTGATGGTGTCGTTGACATAACAGTTCTACCGAGGCTGGCACGGATAATAAAGCAGTACTGACACGAGCTACCAGACTCCAGTGGCGGGCGAGAGCATTAGTGTCACTGCGGCCAATCGGATGTATGGACCTCTTCACGAAACCGTTTCTCGACGACGACGAGGACGTGGCGACCGTTCAGGAGTTCGCTGCAGCGGGCGCGCGCACCGGCGCGTCGCTGGGTGCGCGAACCGGCCCCGTCGGGGCGGGGGTGGGAGCCGGCTTCGGCGGTGCGGTCGGCTACTTCGTCGGCTATGGCGTGACCGGCGTCGCCCCCGGCGCGGGCTCCCAGCACGGCCAACCTGACGCCCCCGACGACGACCCGGTGACGATTACTGTCACCGACGAGGCTGCCGGGGAGTGAGAGCGGCCGGGCACCCGCGCTGTCCTTACTCCTCCGAGTCGTCTTCGGGGTCCGCCTCCTCGCCCGCCGGCAGGACGGTCACGCTCGCCACGGCATCGCCTTCCTCGACTTGCATCACTTTCACGCCCTTGGTGTTGCGGCCGACCGTCGAGATATCGGCGACGGGGCACCGCATCACCTGGCCGCGCCCGCTCATCACGACGATGTGGTCGTCCGGTTCGACGGCCTTGGCGGTCGTGACGGGCCCGTTTCGCTCGCCGGTCTTGATGTCGACCAGCCCCATGCCGTACCGCGACTGTGGGCGGTACTCCGAGAGGGGCGTGCGCTTGCCGTAGCCCCGCTCCGTGACCGTCAGCAGCGCCCGCCGGTCGTCGTCGTCCGTGGCGACCATCGCGGCCACGTGGTCGCCCTCCCGGAGTTCGATCCCGCGGACGCCGCGGGCGGTCCGTCCCATCTCCCGGACCTCGCTCTCGTCGAAGCGGATCGTCATCCCGGCCTCGGTGGCGATGACCA
>JAZKSZ010000157.1:0-5231 GCA_036625795.1 Haloarculaceae archaeon | reverse complement strand
GCCTCGGCGCTCATCATCATCCGCAACGCGGTGGGCGGGATCAGCGCCTCGGTGACGTCGTACTCCGCGAGAATCTGGAAGGCAGCCTCGGCGTCGAACCCCTGCATCGGCGCGGCGACCACGGTCCCCCCGTAGTGCCACGTCCCCATGAGCAGCCCGCCGAGCGCCGACCCCCAGGCCCAGTCCGCGGGCGTCCACGCGACGGTGTCGACGCCGAGCCCTCCCTCGAAGAAATTGAACGCGGCGGCCCCCCGGCCGGCCCACAGCGCGTGCCCGTGCCGGACGCCCTTCGGCGGCCCCGTCGAGCCGGAGGTGTACATGACCGCCGAGTCCGTCGCCGGGGTCGCGTCGTGGGGCTCAACGCCGGCCGACCGGTCGGCGACGAACGCGCCGTAGTCGACGACCTCGCAGTCGATATCTGCGCCGCCTTCTGTGGGAACGTCCGGCTCGCCGACGTAGTACGGGCGCTCTTCGAGGGCGATAGCCACCTCCAGGTCCGGGCACTCGCTGCTCGCAGCCGCCAGGTCCCCGCGGACGGAGGGCGCGAAGACGACCGCGCGCGCCCCGGCGTCGTCGAGCCGGTAGGCCAGCGCGTCCCGGCCGAACAGCGTCGTCAGGGGGATAGTGACCGCGCCGAGCAGCCAGCAGGCCATGTGAGTAATGGGCGTCTCCGGGCGCTGTGGCACGACGACGCCAACCCGGTCACCGGGCTCGATGCCACGGTCCGAGAGAGCTGTCGCCAGCCGGCCGGCGGCCGTCTCGATATCGCGGAAGGAGTACTCCTCGCCGGTGGCTGCGTCGACCAGCGCGGTCCGGTCGGCCGGCCCGGGGTTCTCGTGGCTCTGCAGACAGTATCGGGCCGGGTTGTAGCTGTCGGGCAGGTCCCAAGAGAAGTCCGCGCGGGCCCGCTCGTAGCTGTCGTAGTCCGGCATCGGCTCCCAGCTCATGCCCCGGGGTTCGCCCGACGCCGGCTTTAGCGTTCGGTCGCCCGCTCGGGTCAGCCGAGCAGGTCGTCCGTCTCCTCGTCGCCGTCTTCCTCGCGTGCGGCCTCGACCCGGGCGGCGTACTTCTCCAGTTCGCCGGCGAGTTCCCGGGCCTGGTTGGCCGACAGTTCGACGTGGTCGGCGTGGGGCTCGACCGTCGAGAGCTGTGTATTATCGAGTTCCAGCTGGAGGCTGACGTGGTCGGGGTCCTCGCGGGGGGCGGTGACGTTCAGGACGGCCATCGCCTCCTCCTCGAAACCGTGCCCCTCGACGCGCCCGTCGAGCAGGTCGAAGGTGGTGTACGCGTTGACCCGCAGGATGCGGTCTACCATACCCGTTTCTGGCGCTCGCCGGCCTTGAATTGTCGTTTCGCGGAACGGCACACCCGGGTCGGTGGCGGAGGCGGGCAGGCGGGTGCGGCGACGAGCATCCGGCGGCCGTCAGGCCGCCGGTTCACTCGCCGCGAGACCGCAAAGCGGTCGAGCGGCGAGGTCTTTTTCGCCCACGTTTTTGCCGCGAGCGGTTCGCCGCAGGCGAACCCGAGCGGCAAAAAGGTGGTAGTCTAGTCGTCGGACGGCAACGGCTCGCCGGCGCCGTCGGTCGGGGCCGGCGAGGCGTCGAGGCTGTCGTCGCCGTCGGCGTAGGGATACCAGGTCTGCTTGGTGTTGTGCATGTACGGGTCCTCGTAGTCGGTCTCCTCGGGTTCGACCAGTTCCGCGAGCGTCTCCTCGTCGCGGGCCTGGACGAAGTCCCGGAAGGACTCGCCGTCGTCGCGCCGCTCCCTGAAGTTCTCGACCAGGTTCGCGATGGCGCCGGGGACCTCGTCGGCGGCCACGCGCATCTCGACCCAGTCGGCAAACCGGGGGTCCTCCCCGAGCCCGCCGCCCAGACCAATGTCGAGCGCCTCGACCGGGTCGCCGTCCTTGCGGGTTTTCATCCCGCGCAGGGAGATGTCGGCGATCTGGGGCTGGGCACAGGAGGCGGTACACCCCGAGAGGTGGATGTGGAAGTCCTCGACGTCCGCGGGCAGGTCGACGTTGTCCTTGAGCCAGCGGGCGTAGCGGACCTGTCGATTCTTGGTCTCGACGATCGACAGCGAGCAGAACTCCGTCCCCGTGCAGGCGATCGAGCCGCGCATGAACGGGTGCGGGTCCGGGGAGTAGTGCTCGAAGAGGTCGTGCTCGAGCAGCGGGTCGAGGTTCTCCTCGGGGACGTCGGTCACGATGATGTTCTGGCGCTGGGTCAGCCGTACCTCGCCGGAGCCGTACTCCGCGGCCAAGTCCGCCAGTTCGAGGGTGTCCTCGACGCCCATCCGACCCACGAGGACGTTCAGCCCGACGTAGTAGTTGCCGTCGTTTTGCTCGTAGACCCCGACGTGGTCGCCGTGCTGGCCGTCGCCGGCGTTGTACGTGTACTGGTCGCGCATGTCCTCGCCCGCCGTGGGGAGCTCGAAGTCGACGAACTCCTCCTGGAGGACCCGGCGCATCTTCTCGGGCCCCCACTCGTCCATCAGGAACTTGATCCGGGCGTTGAAGCGGTTGTCGCGGTCACCGTACTCCCGGAAGAGTGCGGACATGCCGCCGGCGACGTCGGGCACCTGCTCGCGTGGGACCCAGACGTCGATGTCGCGGGCGAAGCGGGCCTCCTTGCGGGCGAGACCGCCGCCGACCCGGACGTTGAAGCCGAGTTCGCCCGCTTTCTCGGCGGGCTCGAAGGCGAGGTCGTTGATGTCGCCCTGGCCACAGCCCTGGTCACAGCCCGTCACCGACACCTTCCACTTCCGGGGGAGGTTGGTGTGTTCCTCGTTGCCCTTGAAGGTCTCGTGGAGGTTCTCGGCGACCGACCAGGCCTCGATGTGCTCGTGAGTGTCCTTGCCGGCGACCGGGCAGCCGACGATGTTGCGCCAGGAGTCGCCACAGGCCTGCTGGGTGCTCAGGCCGTTCGACTCCAGCTTCTCGAAGATCTCCGGGACGTCCTCGAGCTTGATCCAGTGCAGCTGGATCGACTGGCGGGTGGTCCAGTCACAGTAGGCGTCGCCGAATTCGGGGTTCTCGGCCGGGCCGCGGGCGTACTCGTCGGCGACCTCCCCGACCACGCGCAGTTGTCCGGGCTTGAGCACCCCGTTTGGCGTCCCGATCCGCATCATGAAGTAGGACTCCTGGCCCGACCGCTGGTGGTACAGCCCCCACCACTTGAACCGCTCGAACCAGGCGTCGTGCTCCTCGTCGGGGATCGCCTCCCAGCCCTCCTCCGCAAACCGCATGAGGTGCTCGCGGATCTCCGCGCCGTACACCTCCGACTTCCAGTTCTCTACCTTGCTCGGCATATCCCTGTCTGGCTCCCCGGCTACTTACCTTCCCTGTCACCCGCCAGACTGCCCTCTGCTCGCGGATAGCGGGGGTATTTGCTGTTAGGACGGAGCCCGTCGGAGTCCTACCCGTCGACGAGGTGGATGCTCTCCGGGTCGACGCCGCGAAAGTCCCCGTCGGCGGGGTCGACGACCCGGCCGACGGTCAGCCAGCCGGTGACCCCCTCGGTCCCACAGCGGATACACCGGCCGGCAAACCGGGACTGTACCTCCGGGCCGACGGGGTCGACGCCCACCTCGACGACGCCCTCGGCCAGAAAGTCGGCAACCGCACACCCACAGAGGTCGTGCTCGGCGAGCAGCCACAGGTCGCTGACGTTGACCTCCCGGGAGTCGTTGACGCTGACCCAGGCCCCGTCGTCGAGCTGGTGGACGTCGGTGGTCACAGCCAGGATAGGCCGCTCTCGCACCTGAGTCTGTCGGGTGTCCGGCCGTCACAGGAATCGGATAGTGTTGCCGTCGGGTGCGGGGGCCGCGCCCGAGTCATTAATGTGCCGGCTCCCGACGAGCCGGGTATGCAGGGAACCCGTCTACTCGGCGGTGTCGTGGCCGCCCTCGGCGTGGCCGGCTACGTCGCCGGCGTGGCCATCGACTACCCCGGGCGGTCGTTCGCCATCACCGCGGTCATGCTGGGGGTCACGCTCGTCGCCGTCGGTGGTGAGCGGCCGTGACCGAGGCGCTGGTCTACAGCGACGGGACCGTCGACCGGCGTGCCGCCGCCGACGCCGCCGACCTCCGCGCGGCCAGGGCCGCCGCCGGGACGACGTGGGTCCGCGCGAGCGGGGCAGACGTCGACGCTGTCGCCGAGGCCTTCGGGTTACACGCCCTGACCGTCGAGGACATCCGCGGGCACGTCCGGCCGAAAGCGGAGGAGTTCGCCGACTACACCTTCCTCCTGGTGAAGGCTGCGGACCTCCGGCGGGGCGACCAGACGTTCGAGGAGGAGATCGACGACCAGCCCGTCGGGCTGTACGTCGGCGACGGCTGGCTCGTGACGCTCTCGCTGGGGCCGGTCCCCGCAGTGGAGACCGTCTGGGAGCGGGCGCTCTCCGGCGACGAGCGGCTGCTGCATCGGGGGCCCGACTTCGCGGCCTACCGCGTCCTCGACCTCCTCGTCGACGAGTACTTCGCGATCCTCGACCAGGTGGAGACGCAGATCGAGGCCATCGAGGAGGAGGTGCTGGAGTCGACGGAGATCGACACCCTCGAGCGGATCAACGCGGTCCGCCGGGACCTGCTCGCCTTCCGGAAGATCGCCTGGCCGACCCGGGAGGCGGTCAACACCTTCGCGCGCGGCCGACCGGACCAGGTCAACGCCGAGACCGAGAAGTACTTCCGGGACGTCTACGACCACCTCGTCCAGGCGGTCGACCTCACCGAGACCTACCGTGACCTGACCGCCGGCGCCCGCGACATCTACCTCAACACCCTCTCCCAGTCGACCAACGAGGTCACCAAGGCGCTGACGGTCGTCGCTACCATCTTCATCCCGCTGACGTTCATCGCGGGCGTCTACGGGATGAACTTCGCCGGCGGGGCCTTCGCCATGCCCGAACTGGAGTGGACCTACGGCTACCCCGCAGTGATGCTCGGGATGACCGTCGTGGGAGTCGTGTTGGTCGTCTCCTTCCGGCGCCGGGGGTGGATCTGAATGGCCAGCTCCGACACCCCCGAAGACCCGGACCTCGAGGACGCGATGGACGAACTGGAGGAACTCGAGGAGCTGGTCGACTCCCCCGAAGAGCGCGAGCAGGTCCGCGAGGCGATGCGCACGCTCCGGCGGGCCCGCCCGCGCCCGTTCGGGCGCCTGCGCAGGTCCTTCGGGGCCCGGGACGCCGGCGAGGCGCTGGTGGGGAGTTTCATCTTCGGCATCCCGATGG
>JAZKSZ010000156.1:0-5267 GCA_036625795.1 Haloarculaceae archaeon | reverse complement strand
TCGCGACCGTCAGCCAGGAGTTCCCCGACGACCCCTTTCTCTGCGAGGAGGAGGTGCCGGTCGTCGGCAGCGTCGACCGCCGCGAATCCGTCCCCGCGACTGGGCCGGCCTGGGTGGTCGACCCGATCGACGGAACCGCCAACTACGTCCGCGGACTGCGGTACTGGGCGACGGTCGTCGCGGCCCTGGTCGACGGCGACCCCGTCGGGGTCGCCACCTACCTCCCCGCGCAGGAGGACGTCTACGCGGCTGGCCCGGGGAGTGTCACCCACAACGGCCACTCGATGCGCGTCAGCGGCCGGTCCGACCCCGAGACGTTCGCCCTCGGCACGGTCGGCCGGTGGCCCCGCGAGGACGGCGGGGCGAGCCTGGACGACCTGGGGGGTCGGTTCGGCGACGTTCGCCGGATCGGTAGCATGCAGGCGACGCTCGCGCTCGTCGCCGCCGGCTCCCTGGAGGGGGCGGTCGCGACCGGCACTCCACACCCCTGGGACAGTATCGCCGGCGCGGCCCTCATCAGGCGCGCGGGCGGAACCGTGACCGACCTCCGGGGCGAGCCGTGGACCCACGACAGCGTCGGCCTGGTGGCCTCGAACGGCCAGGCACACGAGCACCTGCTCGACGCGGTGAACGAGTCCCCGGGAACGACTGCGGAGGAGTGACGAGCGGGGGGCCGCCGGGGACGCGCGGCCCGGCGTCCCGCGGGCAGCGCACGGCCGAACGCGGCGCACGCGACCGGAACCCTGAACAGGGCGGCCCCCACCCACACCGGTATGGAAGTCCTCGACCGGTACGGGGTGAGCCCCGAGCAGGCGTGGGTCGGCAGCCTCGTGGCCGCGGTCGCGGTCGTCGTCGGCGCGGCGGTCGCCTTCACCGAACAGGTCTACCACGGCTTCATCTGGCGGTACTTCTGGGGGCCGGTCCACGCCGACTCGATAAACGCCCAGTGTCTGGTCTACGTCCGCGAGACCGGCGAAGTCGTCCGCGGCTCGACACTCGCGGAGGGGTGTTCCCGCGCCACCACCAACTTCGTCGCCGAGCCGGGCTACACGCTTGTCTCCGAGGCCGGCTACGCGGCGACGCTCGTCTTCATGCTCGCCGGCGTCTACCTCCTGTTGCGCCGGCTCGACCTGGAGCCGTACCGCGGGTTCCTGTTCGCGCTGGTCCCCTTCTTTCTGTTCGGCGGCGCGCTGCGGGTCGTCGAGGACGCCTTCGACCAGGGCTTGGAAGCCGGATTCGGGGTCGCGTTGAGCTACCCGGTCAACACGCCGCTCATCAGCCCGCTCATCTACTTCACCGTCTTCGTGCTCGCCTTCGCGGCGCTGCTCGCGAGCAAGTACCTCCAGCGCGAGGGCGTCACCGACACCTTCCACTACCCGCTGGCCGGCTTCGGCGTGGCCGCCTCCCTGCTCACGGTCGGGTATCTCACGTACCTCTCGGCGACGACCCAGTACGTCCAGTTCTTCCCGCTCGTGCTCCTCACGACGGTCGGGCTGGCGACGCTGATCGCCTTCGGCGCCTACTACCTGCTGGAGCGGGTCGCCCCCTGGGTCAACGAGGGGACCGGCACGCTCGGCATCGTGGTCGTCTGGGCCCACGCCATCGACGGCGTGGCGAACGTCATCGCCTCGGACTGGGCGACGGCCTTCGGCCTGGCCAGCCTCTACGGCTCGAAACACCCCATCGACCGCATTCTCGCCGGGTTCGCCGAGTCGGTCCCCGTGCTGGCGGCCGTGCCCGGCGACTCCTGGCTGTTCCTGGTGGTCAAGGTCGTGGTCCCCGTCGCCATCCTGGCCGTCTTCGAGCGGGAGTTCTTCGAGGACAGCCCCCGCTACGCCGTCATCCTGCTGGGAGCGATCATCGCCGTCGGCCTCGGGCCCGGCACGCGGGACATGGTCCGGGTTACCTTCGGGATCTGAGCGGCGGGTCAACTCTCGGACCGTCCAGGACCGTCAGGGGAACGGGTGATGCTCGCGGTCCAGCCGCGCCTCGAATCCGAGACTCGCGGGCACGGTCCGGGCGCGCTCGCCGAAGTAGGCGTCACCGAGAAAGAGTGGCTGAGCGGGTGGGACGACGACCCGGACCGCCTCGAACCCCAGCGCGGCGACGTCGCGGGTCGTCAGCCGGGCGGCGTAGGCGTCGAGACCGGCGTCGCCGAGCCGGCTCAGGACCGCCTCGAGTTCCGCCTCCCCCGACAGCTCCGGGGAGGAAACCGACGCCGCGGGGACGGTCGCGTCGGCGTCGACGAAGTCCGCGGCGGACGACGGCATGTCGGCGTAGCGGGCGATGGCGCCGCTCTCTTCGCGGGCACCCGCTCGCCCCATGCGCCGGAGTTCGGTCCAGTTCTGGAGTGCTTCCGCCAGCGCCGACCGGGCCGCCGCCGCAGCGTCCAGGTTCGCCCCCGACCCCAGCGCGAAGCGGGGCCAGGTCTCGCGGTGGACCGCCGCCGCCACGACCGGCACATCGACATCCTGGGTGAGGAACAGAAGCGTCACCTCCAGCCCCTCCGACCGGGCCCGGTCGGTCAGCGTCCCCACCACCTCGTCCTCGACGGACAGCTCGAGCGGGTCGGCGGTGGAGTACCAGGACAGCATCGTCGCATCCCGCTCGACGACCTCGTAGAGGCCGGCGAGCAACGCCCCGACGCCCCCGTTGCCGAGCCCGAGGCCCGTCGTGAGCGGCGGTCGGAATCGCTCGGTCGGCGGCGGGTGTAACACGAACGCCGCGGGCAGGTGGACCGCCTCGCCGGTCGCGGTCGGGTCCTCGGCGGCGAGGTGCTCGCCTGCGACCCAGTACAGCGGCGCGGTCACCTCCGGGTCGTCACGACAGACGAACGCAGACGGCGGGACCGACGACGCGACGTCCGCCGGGAGCCCCCGTGGCAGCTCGGACCGGCGGTAGACGCCAGCGCAGTACCGCTCCATCGCCTCGCCCAGGGCCTTCATGAACGCCCCGTCCCAGCCGGCATCGACGCCCGCCGCCTGTCGCTGGGCGCTCGCGTCGCTGAATCCCGATGTCTCGCACGTCTGGGCCAGGTAGTACGGCACCGGGAACGACTCCACCTCGCCGACCTCCCGGACGAGCCCGACCCGTTCGTCGACGCCGCGCTCGGCCCGGGCGAGCGCCCCGTCGACGTCGCGGTCGGCGTGTGAACGGTCGAGGGTGCTCCCGGCAGTGTGACGGGCCTCGTCACACGCACAGCCCGGCAGTCCAAGGAGCTCGCGCTCGACCGGCCTGGCCCCGACCTCGGTGACCTGTCCGAAGACGTCCTCGCCATCGGACAGGTGCCGGACGAGCGCGTGGCCGGCCAGCGCGCCGGCGAAGCGCGCGGTGTGTGCGGGAGGTCCCGTGGCGGACCCGCGTCCGCTCGCGACAGTGTCCCCGGACTCCCCGTCGAGGTTCGCCCCGACCCGCCCGCGGAGGCACTCGTAGCAGGCCGTCGCGGGGGAGAGCGCGGCGACGGCGGCCTCGGCGACCGGGGCGCCGCCCACGCCACCCAGCTCGACCGCCAGCCAGGGGGTCCCGCCGTCGAGGGCTGCTTCGTTGACCCGGTCGAAGGCCCCGTCGCCGGCATCGCCGACGACGACGGCCGTCTCGACACGCCCGACTTCGGAGGGGTCAACCGCTCGCAGGTCGGCGTCCACGTCCGCGAGTGCCGCCTCGACGGCGGCGGCCGCGGGCCCGGAACCGACCAGACCGACTGTCATACCCTGCGGGACGGCGGGCGGGGGGAAAAGCGCCGCGGGTGCGGGTCGGGTCCGGAGTCGGTTGTGGGCACGACTCGAAAAGCGGACCACCCGGACACGGCGACTCGGCCCTCAGGCCAGGCGAGTGTGCTCTCAGAGCCGGGCTCGCGCCTCGCGAACCATCGTCTCGGGTGGCTCGCCGGCCAGCTCCGGGGACAGCCTCAGCCGGAGCCGTGGCCGGCCGACGTCGATCGGGACGCTCTCCGTCTCGAGCAGCCCGGCGTCCTCGAGGGCGGTCTTGGTCCGCGAGAAGGTGGCCTTGCTCGCCAGGCCCACCTCTTCACCCCAGCGGCTGACGTCGTACAGGAGCTGCTCGTTGCGGGCAGCCGCGAGCAGGCAGAGCGTGACCGCGTCGGGGTCGGCCCCGTCGCCAGCAGCCGCAAGCAGGCCGTCGAAATCGGCGGCTGTCTCCCCGCCGAGTTCCGAGCGCACCGTCTCCCTGACCCGCGAGAGCGGCGGCGTCGTCAGGTCGTACTCGGGGGCCGCCGCCCACCGGCTGTCGAACCACTCGTAGGTCTGGGAGACGAAGTCCCCGTCGCTCGTGGTGAGTCCCGCCGTCCGGTCGGGGCCCGGAACGAGTGCGACCACCGTGTCCGGGGAGAGCAGCAGCGTGTTGCGGGGGACGGACTCGAGGGTCCGGACCGCAACCACCCCGTCGGCGACGAGGTCCGCCAGCGTCGCGGCGGGGACAAAGCCCGCGAGCAGCGACCGCAGCGGCTCCGGGTCGGCGAACAGACGGACGCGGGGCGGGTCCTCGGTGCCGGAAAGCCGGTCGACGAGTGCCGCCATCGCCGCCCTCGAGGGGTTGACGACGAGCAGCTCCTCGGACCGGGTCAGCGCGCCGGCGACGACGTCACCGGCCGACTCCTCGACTCTGTTCGCGGACAGCGACATACCCTCCGGTAGTCGGATAGCTCATTTAGCTGTAGTGGCCGACCTGTCGCCGAGGCGAATAGACGCCGGGAAAGTCAGACATCGGGGGAGTCAGACGCCGGCGGAGTCAGACGCCGGGGACGCCCTCTTCGGCTTCCAGCAGCTCGTGGTACCGGTTGCGGATGGTGACCTCCGAGATGTTTGCGACCTCGGAGACCTCGCTCTGGGTGACCTTCTCGTTGGTGAGCAGGGAGGCGGCGTAGACGGCGGCGGCCGCCAGCCCCACGGGGGACTTGCCGGAGTGGACGCCCTGTTCTTTGGCGTTCTGGAGGAGTTGCCGGGCGCGGCGCTCGACCTCTTCGGAGAGGTCGAGGTCCGAGGCGAAGCGGGGGACGTAGCTCTCGGGGTCGGCGGGCTGGATCTCCAGGTTCAGCTCCCGCACGACGTAGCGGTAGGTGCGGGCGATCTCGTCTTTCTCGACGCGGGAGACGTTGGCGATCTCGTCGAGGCTGCGGGGGGTGCCGGCCTGGCGGGCGGCCGCGTAGAGGGAGGCCGTCGAGACACCTTCGATGGAGCGACCGGGGAGCAGGTCCTCGTCCAGCGCGCGCCGGTAGATGACGCTCGCCGTCTCGCGGACGTTCTCGGGGA
>JAZKSZ010000155.1:0-5297 GCA_036625795.1 Haloarculaceae archaeon | reverse complement strand
CCCCTCGACGGTCAACGAGCGGGCGTCGTTCTGGCCGGGCAGTTCCTGGTTTCCGGATACCTCCTCCTTCTCGCCCTCCGCGGTGCCGTAGAGGAGCTGCTCCCCAGACTCCGTGGGCTCCTGGCCGGCCTCTACCTGGCCAGGATGCAGACGCTCCCGGCCCTCCGTGGGGAGTGACCCCTCAGGCGAGACTCAGAACCGCCCGGGCCGATAGGCGTCCAGGTCGACCTCCGGGTTCCGGCCGTCGACCAGCGCGGCGACCAACGCACCCGTGTAGGGGCCGAGCTGAAGCCCCGTCGCACCGTGGCCCGTGGCGAGGAAGGCGCCATCGACGCTAGGAACCGGGCCGAGAAGCGGGAGCCCGTCGGGGGCGACCGGGCGGAGGCCGGCCCGGACCTGGCCCAGCCGGGCGTCGTCGAGTCCCGGAGCCATCGACCGGGCCGTCCCGAGCAGCTCGTGGACGCCCGCGACCGTCGCGTGCGGGCTGTAGCCGGCGTCCTCGTCGGTCGCGCCGACCGCCACCCGGCCACCATCCCAGGGAACCAGATACCGGTGGTCGAAGCCCGTCACGACTGGCCAGCCGCCGGTCTCGGCGTTCGTTTCCACGTGGACGATCTGCCCGCGGACCGGCTCGACCGGCACGTCGAGGCCGAGCTGGCTGGCGAAGCCGGAGGACCACGCCCCGCCGGCGACGACGACGGTGTCGGCCGCGAGCCGACCCTCGTCGGTCTCGACGCCAGACACGGCCCCGCCCTCGATTCGGAGCCGCTCGACGGTCGCGTCACGGACCCCAAGGCCTCGGCGGCGACCTGCGGCCCGGAGCGCCGCCTCGAACTGGCTGCCGTCCACGCGCGCACCGCGCTCGTAGTACAGCGCGCGCTCCGGCGTCGCCAGCGCCGGAAAGCGCTCGACAGCCGCCTCCGGGTCAAGACTCCTGACCGTCCCGTCCGGGGGGTAGTCCATCGTTGCCTGGCGTTCGCGCAGTCGCCGCTCGGTCGCTTCGAAGGTCGCGACCGCCTCCTCGTCCATCGCGACGGCCAGCAGCCCACACTGTGTGTAGCCAGTCTCCTCGACGCCCGCTTCCCGGAGTTCGTCAGCGAGTTCGGGGTAGTACTGGACGGCCGGTGCGGCGAGCCGGAACCAGTCATCGGAGGCGTTGCGGCTGCTGGTCGGCGGCGAGAGGATCCCCGCTCCGGCGTCGGTCGCCCGCCCCTCGTCCTCGCGGTCGACGAGCACCGTCTCGTGGCCGTCCCGTGCGAGGTGGTAGGCGACCGCCGAGCCGACGATACCACCGCCGACCACGACTGCGTCCGGGTCGGTCATGCCTCTCCCTTGTCGCTCGTTGCGTGTTAGTTCCGGGGCCTGTCGGTCGGGGATGGGCGACGGGGGGAACCGGCACCCGCTCTCAGGCGTCAAAGAAGAACGCGCCGCTGGCAGTCCAACGCTCAGGCGAAGATACCCTCGATCCGGAGACAGGTGATCCGTCGCGAGAGCTCCTGCATGAACTCCGGGACCGTGTTGCCCATCACGATCACTGGCCAGCCATCCTCCAGCGCGGCCTCCAGGACGTCGCCCGGGGCTTCGGCCTCCTCGTCGTGGGTCACGACCGGGAACGAGGCGTGGCGGGCAAACAGCTCGGCATCCCGGCCGACGACCCGGGCCTGTTCGATCCGGTCGTGGGTCGCCAGTAACTCGAGGTACTCGAGAAACGAGGCGGTCCGGCCCCGGCGGTCTTCACGGAGATACAGCAACGGCTGGATGACCTCCCTGCTCTCCCCGACGAGCTGGCGGCGCACGAGCTCGACGCTCCGGGTGTCGTTGACCGCGGCAGCGTCGTACACGCGCCCCTGGGGGACGGTCATCCAGGAGACGGCCATGCGGTCGAGATAGGTCTCCCGCCGGGCCGACTCCAGGGGCGGCTCGCCGACGGTGTGCAGCACCTGGTCGAGCCCGTAGACGAGTTCCGCCCCGGGGATGTGCCTGTGTTCCGCGGGCACCTGGACGTAGCTGGCGGTCGCGCTCCGGCGCTCGAATTCGTCGTTGAGGTACGCCCTGATCGTCTCGTCCTGGACGCCACAGACGACATTGGTCCCCTCCGGGATCGACCGCGCCAGCGCGCGGGCGACCTTCAGCCTGCTCTCCCCGAGCGTGTCCAGGTGGTCCTCCCGGACGTTGGTCAGGAAGACCACGTGCGGACGGACGTACTGCTCGTTGACCAGCCGGGTCGTGTAAGGGCGGATGCCCTGGTTCTCGACGACCGCCGCGTCGATATTCCCGAACCGCCGGAGTTCGCGCTCGTTCTCGTAGAGCCGGACCTTCCCGGGCCGGTCGATCCCGTGTTCCCTGCCGTTGTATATCGACACGGGGCTGACCCCGGTCACTTTCGCGTACGTGTCGTAACCCCGGTCGTGGAGGATGTCGTGGAGCCAGCGGGCAGCGGTCGATTTGCCGCGGACGCCGGTGACCGAGACGCGGATGGCGATGTCCGCGAGCCGGCGCCTGTGGAGCGGGCCGCTCCCGGCGAACTCCGAGGCGACGTGGAGAGCCTTCCGCTTCAACTCGCCGACCGACGGCCAGTTCACAGGATCGGCACCTCCGGGTGCACGGTCTCGGCGCTCCCCGCGCCGGGACTCCGGGTTCCTTCCGACGGCCGGATCGCTTCGAGCCGGTAGCTCGCCCGTGCCGCGGCCGCGAGGACCACCGCCCCGACCGCGATGTGGACGGGCTCGACCTGTTCGAGCACTCCTCCCGGGAGCGGGGTCAACACGAGTCGCGCACTCCCGGCGAGGACGACAAACCCCCCCGCCGCGACCACGACCGAGGGGCGGCGCTCGGCCGGCGCGAGCACGTGCAGGTTGTACGCACCGACGCCGCCGAGAATGCCGGTGAAAAACGGGAGCAGGCCGTTCCCGAACGGGAGCACCGGCACGACCGATATCACCGTCAGCAGGCCGAAGATGACGCCGACCGAGAGGAGCGCCCGCCCGTAGATGAGCGCCCACGAGTGCAGCAGCTGGATACCGAGGTAGGCGAGCGTCGCCGCGAGCAGGAAGACCGGGAGCAGCCAGGCGTTCCGGAACGCGAACAGCACCAGCAGGGGCAACACGATCAGGCCCCCGATCCGGAGACCCCAGCGGCTCCGGGCCACCTCGGAGAGCAGAAAGCCGAGGCCAAGCATGCCGAGTTCCCGCGGGAAGGGGAGGATCGTCGGGTGCGCGCTCCCCTCCACGACCAGCCCGAAGGCGCGGGCGATGTCCGATTGAGGGGCGAGCAGCACCGGCGGCGTGACGGTCGCAAGCGGCGTCAGGCCGACGCCGATGACCAGGCCGATCCCGACGACCACCAGAAGGAGCAACAGGGCCATACTCCAGAGCGCGTCGACGACCCGCTTGTCCTGGGGCAACCGGTGGAGGTTGTACGCGGCGATGCCGGGCAGGACGCTCCCGATGAAGCCGAGTTCGCTGACCACGACCTGTGGCCCGGACCCCAGGGTGAGGAACACGTAGACGAACAGCGGGACGACCCCGCCGGTGAGGACGGCGACGATGAAGATCGGACGGCCGTACAGCAGCAGCCGACGCTTCACGATCCGGAGGGACAGGTAGCTCCCGACGACGCTCATCAGCAGGATCGGAAACGTTCCGAACGACCGGAGGGTGTAGACCGTAAACAGCGGGACGATGACGACGCCACCCAGCCGGAGGCCGCCGAGCTGGCTGGCGGCGATCCCCCCCATCAGCCCCAGCAGCATGACGGTCGTTACGACCAGCATCGGTCCCTGTCCCCTTTCCCGTTGGGCCGCCAGAGACGGGTCCCCCACCGGGCCGCGGTCACGGAACGTGCAGACGGCACGCTGCCCTCTGTGTCGCCACTACCCGCTGTGGCGCGGGACGGCGTCAGTGGCTCACCCCCCATGGTCACCCGTTTGGCCCTGCCCCTCAGGGGTTCCGCGGCAACGGACACGGTCTGCTGTCGACCCCCTCTGCTCTGACTCATCCACCCAATAGTACTGGACAAAGTGAGATACATAAATCCACCCGGATGTGTCTGGTCGTGAAAGTGCCCGCTGAGCAGCGGACACTCGCTGGTCGGTCCGTGCCACTGGGAGCGACGGGGCAGGTCCGGACCACCGCAGACACCGGTACACGACCGGCTCTACCCCGGGATTTGATCACCAGGGGCGTCGAGTGCGGGAGTATGACCACCGAACGGACGGCGGCCGAGGCGTTCGGGTTGCTCTCCGACGAGACCCGCCTCGACATCCTCCGGACGGTCGCCAGAGCCCAGCACGCGGACCGCGAGCGGGGGATCGCCGAACTCTCGTTCTCGGAGATCTACGACCGGGTCGACGTCGACGGCACCTCCAAACTCTCGTATCACCTCGGCGAACTCACGGACACGTTCCTCCGCAAGCACGGGGACGGCTACGGCTTCACCCACGCCGGCGAACAGATGGTGCGGTTCATCCTCGCGGAGAACTACCGCGGGCCGCCCGACATCGGTCCGGTCGAGGCCGACGGGACCTGCCTGCGCTGTGGCGAGACCGGACTGGAGGCGACGCTCAGAGACCAGTACTTCGCGCTGCAGTGCCCGGACTGCGAGCGGGCGACTTTCACCTACCGGGTGACGCCGGCACAGGCGCGCAGCCACGACGACGAGGAGCTGGTCGAGGCGGTGACCTGGGAGCTGGCTGGCGACCTGCTCAAGATGCGCCAGGGGGTCTGCCCGGACTGCGCCGGCGAGCTCGACACCAGGGTACTCGACCTGGAGGACGTGCCCAGTGGTGAGGGAGTGGCCGCGTCGTTCGCCACCGCAAGCGAGTGTCGGGAGTGTCTGCGCTTTCTGAGTCTGCCACTGTCACACGCCGCCGCCTACCACCCCGAGTCGGTCGCCTTCCACTGGGAGCACGGGGTCGACGTCATGGGCACCGGGATGTGGGAGTTCCATCGTCACCTCCACGAGGACCGGTGGACTGCGGACCGCGTCGACAATGGTGAGGGATACCGCGTCGAACTCCGCCGCGACTCCGCGACGCTGCGGCTCTATCTCGACGCCCAGGCGGCTGTCACCCGGACCGAACGCGTACAGAGCAGGGACCAACGCGACCGTCGGTCCTGAGTGTTCTCGCGAAAGCCAGGATTAGACAAGGCAACGGGCGGCTCCGTTTCCACTCCCCTTAGGTCGGTCGTCGAGGATGCCGGACTGCGCTTTCTCGCGCACGAACGCGTGCCACCCGTGGACGCCGGTATCTCCTACGGTCAGGCCGTCGTGGCGACGGCGCGCCTGAGTTGAGTGGC
>JAZKSZ010000154.1:0-5307 GCA_036625795.1 Haloarculaceae archaeon | reverse complement strand
CCCCCGACGTGCCGGACACCGACGCCGAGCCGCCGGCCGAGCGCGAGCGGATGGTCGTCTGGACGGCCCACGAACTCGTCGACCGTATCGCGGCCGGCGACCACGAAGTGGTCTTCGGCGGCATCGGCGTCTCCCATCTGGCCTCCTGGCTGTACCGGGAGCTCTGCGAGCGCGAGGGGGTCGAGCCCCGCCCGCTGCTGGTCGAGTCGGGCACCTACGACTTCGAGGTGCCTCGCAACGACGCGTACATCTTCACGCCGCGGGCACTGCCGACGGCGAAGGTCGTCGACACCTCGATGTTCGCGCTCGGGCTGGTAATGAGTACGGCCCGGAATCTCTCGGTGTTGACCGGGGCGCAGGTCGACCGCCGGGGCAACGTCAACTCCACCCAGCTGGCCGGCGACCACTTCGTCGGCTCCGGCGGGGCCAACGACGCACTCTCGAACTCCGACGAGGTGGTCCTCGCTGTGGAGGCCAGCCCGCACCGGCTGGTCGACGAGGTGGAGTACGTCACCGGTCCGGGCCGGAACGTGACGACGGTAGTCACCCAGTACGGGACGCTCCGGAAAGTGGACGGCGAGCTTCGGGTCGACACGGTCCACGTCCCGCCCGGCGGGTCGGCCGACGCCCGTCTGGCAGCTCTCGAGGACGCAGTGGGGTGGGACGTCGGCCGGGCCGCGGAGGTCGACGAACGCGGCTGGCGCGAGGCCGATGGGGAACTGGTGGAGGTGCTCCGGTCGGTCGACCCCCGCGGCGACTTCAGGGTGTAACGGTTCCTCGGCCGTTCTGATCCACACTTGGAGTACAGCGGTGTATTTAACTGTATGTGCAGTCAACTATATTCGCGATACCAAATCGTTTATTTTCTTTTGGGTCGAGTAAGTCACGAGAGGACCAAAACGTGGCAGAGAAGACAGCGACCCCGAACACGGGCGATAGCAGCCAACCCGCCGGTCCGTCATCCGCGGCGTGTGACGTCTCGCTGTACCTGCGGGCGTCGCCGACGGCGGTGGGAAAGCGCCGACAGGAGCGGGTGGAGGACCGACTCGCCGCGCTCGCCGACGAGGGAGCCCTGGGCTCGCTGTCGGTCGAGCGGTGGCCGGGACAGCTCAGGGTCGGACCCGACGAGGACTCCGAAGCCGCGGCCCGCTACGAGGAACTCGCGGCCGCCGCCGGCGAGGCCGGTGCCCGGCTGGCACCCTTCTTCGAGGACCGGGGCGGCATCGACGGGTTCATCGAGAGCTACGCCGACACCCGGGTGCTCACCTTCCCCGTGATCGCCGTCGTCGTCGAGCACGACGGGGAGGTCGTCGGGCTGTACCCCTGTCGCCGCGACGGCGTCCACGACCGCGTCGAAGAGGCCGTTGACGCCCTCGACGCGGGCGAGAGCCCCGACAACCTCCGGTGAGGCGGTCGGCCATACCGTGCGTCGGGGAGGGCCGCCTCCCGCCTGGAGCGCTGGGCCTGTCGCTACGCACAAGTAGGAGGACTCTGTAGACCCGGATGAACCCATGTCAGAGAAGACCGCAACTGACCCCGAGGTCGACGTCCACGGCTCCGAGGAGAAGGTCGACCAGCTCGGCACCGACTTCACCGACGCGCTCGGCGTCTCCTGGATCTACTGGTTCGGGGGGGTCCTCATGGCCGCCGGCGCGTGGTACGAGATATCGAACAACGTCAGCCCCTCCTTCGTCGGGGAGCTGGTGTTCGGGGTCTCCGCGTTTCTCCTCTTTGTCTTGGCGGCGATCAAGTTCCTCGGCCGCTGGGCCGCCGTCGACATCATCCAGCTGTAGCCCGGCCGTCGCCGAGTCGGGCCGGTCCTGTCGGGCTCCTCGACCGCGCGGTGTCGCCCGCTCGGGCCTGCCCCTCCCGCTGTCGACCTCCTGGGTCGGACGGCTACCGACCGACGCCGCCGGGACCGTTCACTCGCCGTAGATGTCGGTGCCGGGGGTGAAGTTCGACCATCCCCGCCAGAACATCGGTGCCTTGTCGTTGGCCCGGTCGAGGGTCGTTCCCTCGTAGGGCCCGTCGACGGCCCGACCGGTCGCCCGCTCCCAGCGGGAGCCACCGGCCGCCAGCAGCTCCCCGTCGACCGCCTCGAAGGTCAGGGTCGTCCCGCCGACCCGGCGGACGTACGCCGCCATGCTCCCCGCGGGAGTCGTCGTCACTGCGACCGGGAGGTCGCCGACCCGGTCGTTGACCACCCCCGCGTCCCGGATGTCGTCGAAGGGGTAGGCTCGGGCCACCCCGTCGTGCTCGACGCCGATGACGAACGTCTTGCTGTAGAGCTCGCCCTCGGTCTCGTGGTCGTAGCCGATCAGCTGGCCGTCGGAACTGGAGCGCGGGTTGAAGTAGTCGTACGACACCTCGGGACCCCTGACGGTGCTGGAGTGTGGCGGCGGGAGCAGGACTTCGGTCCCGGGGTGGCGGTCCTGCCACTCCCCCCAGGAGGTGAAACTCGATGGGAGCAGCGACAGGCGGTCGCCGGTCCGCGGCCCCTGGATGGCCGCCGCGAGCAGCTGGCTCCACAGCGAGCCCGTGGCCCGGTCGTACATGACGAGGTCGTTGCGCCAGAGCTTCCCGGAGACGCCGAAGACGGTCGGCTCGCCGCCGACGGCCCGCTCGGCGACGATGCTGCTGCCACAGAGCGGGCAGTAGGTGACCAGCAACGGCCCGTCCAGCTCGTCGTTGACTACCTCGTGCCAGTTCAGGATACGGAGCGGGTACGCCCTGGCCGTGCCGCTGCGCTCGACGCCGATGACCGGCGCGTCAGCGGGCAACAGCGGCCGGCTGACTTCGTCGGGCGCGTCGAGGCCCGACCAGTCAGCGGCGAAGGCCGGCTCGACGATGGCGGGGATGCGGTCCTTCGGGAGCGGCTGGCGAAGCTCCGAGCCCGGGACCGGGAGGTCGACATCGCCGACGGTCGCCGTCGGCGTCGCGGTCGCTGTCGCGTCGGTAGACCTGCCGGCAGGGTTGGCGGTGGGCGTCCCAGCCTCGCCCCCGGCACAGCCGGCGAGTGCCGTCGCCCCGGCCGCGAGTGCCGCGAGGAACCGGCGCCGTCGCATACCGGGTTCGTGGCGCCGAACGAACAAAAGTGTAGACGGCGGGTGCACGCCGACCGCACGACCGGGGTCGCGTGGCCGTGCGTCCGGGCGGCGGACGGGAAGGCTGTGCGGAGCAACGAGTGACTCAGGCGAGTCCCAGCAGCCGGAGACCCTCGAACTCGAAGACGAACAGGTACACCTGCGCGAGGCCGGCGACCGCGAGCAGGACGCCGGCGACGCGCTCGATCCGGCCGGTGTGCGCCGAAAGTTGCCGGAGCAGTGCTCCCCTCCCCAGGCCGGCGGCAATTGAGACCGCGACCATCACGATGCTCATGCCCGCGACGTAGGCCAGCAGCGTCCACAGGCCGAGCACGGGGTCGACCGCCAGCGCCCCGGCCACCACCGAGAAGGAGAGCAGGGCGGTGCAGCCGGCGGCGGCGACGGCGTAGACGACACCGAACAGCAGAAAGCCCAGCGCCGAGCGGCGGCGCTCGGGGAGCGGGACCCGAACCGACGGCGACCGCCCGGCCGCCATCGCCCCGCCCAGCACAACGAGCAGCGGCCCGACCAGCAGTTCGACGAGGATGAGGTCCCGCAGGGCAGCCGTCCCGACGGCGAGGACGACCCCGCCCAGCGTCGCATACACCAGCCAGAAGCCCAGGCTGACGAGCAAGCCGACGCCCGCGGCGCGGACAACGGCGTCCAGCCGGGAGTCGGCGGACTCCGCGTTCCCGAGGAAGTAGGCCAGGTAGCCCGGCAGCAGCGGGTACGCACAGGGGGCGAAAAACGTCGAGCCGCCGAGGACGAGCGCGAACCAGAGCTGTGCGGCGGCCATGGTCACTCCAGCGCCCGCCGGACCTGTTCGAGGAGTGTCTCCCGGCCGGCCAACCCGGTGTGTCGCCAGGTGACGGTCCCGTCCGGCAGGACCACCACCAGGGTCGGCACCCCTGTCACGGAGTACTCCCGGACGGCGCGGCTCCGGGGGTCCGTCGCGACGGGCCAGGTGCCGTCGTGTTCCCGCCAGAACCCCCTGACTGCGCTCTCGTCTGCCTCGCTGGTGACCGACACCATCCCCAACTCCGCGGGCGCGAACGTCGACCGGACCTCGCGGAGGGTCTCCATCTGGGGGATACATGGTGCACACCAGGTGGCGAAAAAGTCCAGCAGCGCGGGCCGGTCCGGCGGCCGGAGGGCGACCTGCTCGCCCGGCGACCCGCCGACGGCGAGCGTCTCCAGCCTGATGACGTCCCGGTCGTCGGCGCTGGTGGGAGTCCTCGAGGAGTCGTCGGCGGCACCGGCCGTCGAGGGACCGCCACCTCCGTCTGCCCCCCTGCCGGGGAGCCCCGTGCAGCCGGCGAGCCCGGCCGCTCCCGCGGCGGCGACCCCCCGGAGTAGCCGCCGCCGGGTGCGCTCGGCCGGTTCGGGGTCGCCCCACTCGCTCATGTGCGAACGGTGGGCACGGACCCGTGAAAAGCTGCTGCCGGTTGGAACTCCCGCCGCACAACCGACGGGAGCGCGTCGCGTGGCCCGGTTCCTGAGCCTACCCGAGGTCGTGAAAGTCCACCTCGCCGGCCTCCGTATCGAGGACGACCGCCGCCGGGGGGTCGCCGCCTGATGGGTCGAGCGGGATCCCGCCGGGATTGACGTGGACGGTCCCGTGCCGGCGCTCGTGGACCTGCTCGTGCGTGTGCCCGCGCAGGACGTAATCGTAGTTCCCGGAGTCGACGAGCGCGCCGACGACGGCCTCGCTGGTGCCGTGGTAGACGGCAACGTGAGCGCTCTCCAGCTCGAGTTCGCCCATCTCGCCGAGGTAGGCCCCGAAGTCGTCGACCAGAGACTGCAGTGCCCACTCGCCGTCGTTGTTCCCCCGGACGGCGTAGAACTCGAAGTCGTCGGTGTCGAACAGCCGCGCGGTGAAGGGTGAGATGATGTCCCCGCAGTGGACGACGATGTCGACGTCCGCGGCGAGGAAGTGGTCGACCGCGGCCTGTGCGATGTCGAGGTTGTCGTGGGTGTCTGAGACGATGCCGACCTGCATGTGCCGGCGTTCGGTCGGCGGGGGCTTAACCGTGGCCGTCGGTGGCCGGGGAGACAGCCCCGTCCCGCTCAGGACCGGGGACGCAGGTCACTCCAGGTCGAAGCGGTCCAGCGTCATCACCTTGTGCCAGGTGTCGACGAAGTCCTCGACGAACTGCTCCTCGCCGTCCCCCGCGGCGTAGGCCTCCGCGATGGCGCGCAGCCGGGAGTTCGAGCCGAAGATGAG
>JAZKSZ010000153.1:0-5312 GCA_036625795.1 Haloarculaceae archaeon | reverse complement strand
GAGAGGTAGGCCGCGCCGTGGTCGGTGTCGTCGGCGACCGTCTCCACGCGCGGGCGCACCCGGTCGTAGGACTCCCAGAGGTCCGTGACCGTCTCCCGGCGGAGGATAGCAGTCGGCGGCACCCACTCGTAGGTCTCGGTCTCCCAGTTGGGCTCGACCGCGCGGGTCGGGCAGTCGAACAGGTATGGGTTGACGACCCACTTCCCCTCCTCGTCACTGACCTCGAAGGGGTTGCCGGTCCGGATAACGGAGAGGTCCTCGGGGTCGAGCCCTGTTTCCTCGCGGATCTCCTGCCGGGCCGCGGCGTCGGGATCGCCCTCGGCGTGGCCGGCGACCCCACCCCACAGCCCCCGGTAGGACCCCACCGCCTCGCTCCGCCGAAAGAGGAGCACCTCCGCGTCGTTGCGCAGAAAGCAGGTCACGACCGGCGTCGCCATGCCCGGTGTTCGTCGCCGACTCACTCAAACCTTGCCGGCTCCGGGCCGCCCTTCCGGCAGCCCCGTCACGTGGGGCCATGGAACTGGCCATCATCAGCGACACCCACATCCCGTCCCGGGCCTCCGCCATCCCGGAGGACTTCAGGGACCGGGTCCGGCGGGCCGACCGCGTCGTCCACGCGGGCGACTTCGACAGCTCGGCCGCGCTCGCGGACGTCCGGGACCTCGCCGCGGACCTGACGGCCGTGGCCGGCAACACCGACCCCGACCTCGGGTTGCCGCGGACGGCGACCCTCGAGGTCGGCGGCGTCACGCTGGCGGTCACTCACGGGACCGGTTCGCCGCGGGGATACGAGGGTCGGCTGGCCGTGGCCGGCCGGGAAGCCGGTGCCGACGTCGTCGTGGGCGGCCACACCCACGAGCCGCTCGACACGACCCGCGAGGGGCTGCGGCTGCTCAACCCCGGCAGCGCCACCGGCGCCTGGCCGGCCGACCTGGCGACCATGCTGACTGTCCGGCCCGACGACGACGGCCTCGAAGTCCAGCACTACGAATCCTGGTGAGACTGGCGGTCGACCGGTCCGGACGCGGTGCGGCAAGGCAGGCTTATACCCGCCGGCCGCCTCTCTCCGGTATGGAAGACGTCCTCTTCGAGTCCGAGAGCAAGCAGTCCCGCGCGGAGATCGCCGACTACCTCCGACGGGTCGCCGATAGCCTGGAGGCCGGCGACGAGATCACCCTGCGGGCCGGCGACCAGTCGGTCACGCTCGCGCCGCCTCCGACCGCGGAGTTCGAGGTGAAAGCCGAGCGCGAACACGCCGGCGATGGCACGCCGGGCGAACTCAGCGTCGAGTTCGAGGTCGAGTGGGACGAGGACGGCGAGGGCGGCAGCCGCGGTGGCGACCTCACGATCGAGTAGTTACGGCAAGCAGTGCGGACACGGACGCCGCGAGCCCGTTCCTCAGCGCAGCGCGTCCCACAGCGCCGCCAGAGTCCGCTCGTCGCGGGCGAACACGGTGAGCGGCCCGTCCCCCCGGCGGTGGCAACCGGCCTCCGCGGCCAGTAACTCGCCGGCGACCTGCTCGCGCTCGTCGGGGTGAAAGGTCACGTACCCGTCGACCCGCCCCCGTGCCAGCAGGCCCCAGTAGACGACCGGCGCCCACGTCTCGACGACGCGCTTGCAGGCCCCCCGGACCGCCCGGACCTGCTCGCGGTGCTGGTCGGAAAGCGCGTCGTCGGCGAGCACCGGCGCACCGATGACCGAGGCGACCGTGGCGTGGGAGGGCGGGACGTCGTCGCCCCCGTCGGCGGTGACAGGTCGGCCGTTGCAGGTGACGCCGCCGCCCCGCCGGGCGAGATAGGTATCCTCGAGGACTGGCACCGTCACCGCCGTCACGACGGGCCCGTCCCCGTCGAGCAGCGTCACTGCGACGCCGAAGGTCGGGACGCCGGCGGCGAAGTTGTTCGTCCCGTCCAGCGCGTCGACCACCCAGCAGTAGTCGCTGTCCGCGTCGCCCGGATGCTCGCCGGACTCCTCGGCGCTGACCGCGTGGCCAGGGTAGGCCTCCCGAAGCACCGCCAGGACCCGTTGCTCCGCGCCGCGGTCGGCTTCCGTCTTCACGTCGCCGGCCCCGTAGTCGGCGTCCAGCGCCCCGTCGGCGAACCGCTCCCGGAGGTACGCGCCCGCGTCGGTCGCGGCCGCGCGGGCGACCATAGCGAACGCCTCGCTGTCGTCCCGTCCGCTCCCGGTCGTCGAGCTGTCGTCCATACCCGGATCCGCGACACGCCGCGTCGAGTGGGTTTCGGTCCGTGGCCGGCCGACGGTGGACCGCAGCGCGGACGGCGGGCTTTTTGCCCCCCGCACGAACAGCCGGTATGGACGTCTTCGCCGTCGAGGGGCTGCCCGAGGTCGAGGAGGGTGACGACCTCGCCGCCATGGTCGCCGAGCGGGTCGACCTGCGGCCGGACGACGTGGTCTGTGTCGCGAGCACGGTCGTCTCGAAAGCCGAGGGTCGGACAGCCGACCTCGCGGACTACGAGGCAGGCGAGCGCGCCCGGGGGATCGCGACCCGGGCCGCCGAGGAGGCTGGCGAGGACAAGGATCCCCGCTTCGCGCAGGCGGTCCTCGAGGCGAGCGAGGAGCTGCTGATGGACCGGCCGATCATGCTCGCAGTCACCCCTTTCGGCCACATCACCGTCAACGCGGGGATCGACCGGTCGAACGTGCCCGGCGCAGACCTCCTGTTGCTCCCGGCGGACCCGACGGCCAGCGCCGAACGGCTGCGGGAGGGGCTGGGAACGCGCGTGGTCGTCACTGACACCTCCGGGCGGCCGTTCCGGTACGGCCAGCGCGGGGTCGCGCTCGGGTGGGCCGGCCTCCCCGCCGCCCGGGACTGGCGCGGCGAACGCGACCGGGAGGGCCGGGAGATGGAGGCGACCGTCCAGGCGGTCGTCGACGAGCTCGCCGGCGCGGCCAACCTCGTCACCGGCGAGGGTGCCGGCGGGACGCCCGTCGCCGTCGTCCGGGGCTTCGACTTCGGCGACCACGCCGGCGACGACGACCTCTTCCGGGCGCCCGACGACGACTTGGTCCGTCCCGCGATACGTGAATATTACTCTGAATGATGCTTCGACCGGCTCCGCGGCTTCGTGCGCCGTCTGGGAGGGGCAGTAGAGACGATTCCCGGTCGCCTTCGGCCGGATCGGAGGTGTAGTCCGAGTACAGCTGGCCGAAGGTTACTTATAGGCAACATATGTATCGGAGCCCGTCATGTCAGGATCCGATGACCCGGACGGGGACAGGACGCCGGGGGAGCAACGGCAGCCACAGGGTGGGCACGACCGGTCACAGGGCAACGTCGGGAACCGTGGCGAGCCCCGGCCACAGGGCGGTCAGTCCCGGGTCCAGGGACAGGGGGGTTATCAGAGCCAGCCCCAACAGGGGTACCAGCAGGGTGGACAGTACCGGTACCAGCAGGGCGGGTCGGCGCTCGGTCCGGAGTTCGCGAAGTTCGGGAAGTTCGCGCTCGGCGTCCACCTGACCTACGGGCTGGGGACTGCGCTCACCATCTTCCTGTTTTTCAGCCTGGCGCCGCAGACGACCACCCAGTCGCTGCCTTTCGGCGGTGCGGGGGCTGGAAGCGCGACGCTGTTTGCCTCGGTACTGTTCGCGTTCGTGTTCGGCATCTTCCTCAGCGCGCTCCCGGTCATCGGCGTGGGTGTGTTCGTCGGCCGGACCGCGAGCGGGTCGGGGTCACCGGCGCTGGTCTCGGCGGCCGTCAACGCCGGCGCGCTCGTGGTGACGATGCTCGTGCTGTTCGTGCTGGCGCTCGTCTTCGCACCCTCGGGGGGTGGCGACGGCGCCGGCCAGCTCATCGGTCCGGTGGTCGGCGTCGCCATCGCCGCGGCCATCGTCGGCGGCGCGGCCGGCTTCCTCGGCGAACGCGTCGAGTCCTGGTAGTCACGCGACGCTGCCGGCGCCGCGGCGGCGCGAGCCACGAGCGCCTCGCCCGCGGCGCGGACAGAACCCTCATACCCGCGCCGGCCTACGTTCCGGTAACTGATGGACGCCATCGAACTCACGCCGGAGTACCCCGTTTCCACGCTCGGCGAGTGGGCGGAGACCGCCGAACAGGAGGGCTTCGACACCGCATTCGTCAGCCACCACTACAACAACCGCGACGAGTTCGTCGCGCTCGCGGAGATGGCCCGGACGACCGACCGGATCCGGCTGGGGCCGGGGATCGTCAACCCGGCCGAGAGCCACCCGGTGACGCTCGCCTCCCGGATGGCTACCCTGGACGAACTCGCAGGCGGTCGCGGGGTTTTCGGGGTCGGTCCCGGCGACGCCGCGACCCTCTCGAACCTCGGACTCGACCCCGAGCGCCCGCTGCGGCTGGTGCTGGAGACGATGCAGGTCGCCCGGAAACTCTGGGACGGCGAGCGTGTCGACCACGACGGGACCTTCGAGGCGGTCGACGCCGGGCTGAACTACGAGGCAGGTTCCATCCCGGTCTACGTCGGCGCCCAGGGGCCACACATGACCCGGATGGCCGCCAAGTACGCCGACGGCGTCCTCTACAACGGCTCACACCCCCGCGACCTCGCGTGGGCGGCCGAGCGGGTCGGGGAGGGGCTCGACGAGCGGCCCGACGACCGGGGCGACTTCGACTTCGCAGCCTACGCGAGCGTCAGTGTCGCTGACAGCGAGGCCGAGGCGCGGGAGGCCGCCCGGCCGCCGGTAGCGTTCATCGCCGGCAGCGCCCCCGAGCCGGTACTGGAGCGCCACGGGCTGGACGCCGACCGGGCGGCAGCCATCGGCGAGCACATCGCTGCCGGGGCGTTCACCGAAGCCTTTGGAACGGTGAGCGAGGGGATGATAGACGCCTTCTCGGTGGCGGGTACGCCGGAGACGGTCGCCGAGCGGTTCGCCGCCCTGCTGGAGACGGTCGACAGCATCGTGGTCGGGTCGCCGCTGGGACCGGACCCGGGCGAGGCTATCGCATTGGCTCGCGAGGCTCTGCGTCTGGCCCGCCGGTGACGAGGTTGGCGGCCGCCCCGAGGGTAAGCACGCCGAAGTAGCCGACCGACACGAGCACGAACAGCCCGCCGAACGCGACGAGCAGCGCCGACAGCGGGTCGTGGGTGGCGACGGCCGCGAACTCGCCGGGCATGTCGAGGAGGCTTTGAACGAAGTCCGTGAGCAGGCTCATGCACGTCCGTTGCGGCCGGGGTCACTTGTCGTTGTCTCTCCGCTGTGGCGGCGCCACCGCTAAGAGCGTCCGGCCCCGGGTTCGGGTATGGAGAACCGCTCGCTCGACGACTTCCTCGACGACGAGAACCCGGGGTCCGACCCGGAATCGGTCGAGCACGCGG
>JAZKSZ010000152.1:0-5399 GCA_036625795.1 Haloarculaceae archaeon | reverse complement strand
GGAGTCCCACTCCGAAGACGGGGACGAGGAGGAGACGCACGCTGACGATCGTCACGAGGAGGAAACCCACACCGAAGACGGCCACGGCCACGAAGAGGAGACGCACACCGAAGACAGTCACGAGGAAGAGACGCACGCTGAAGATAGTCACGAGGAGGAAACCCATACCGAAGACGGCCACGGCCACGAGGAAGAGACCCACACCGAAGACGGGCACGAGGAGGAGACCCACAGCGACGGGTAGACAGCCCGGAGCTATCAAACGCGGTGTGCTCGTGGTCGGCTCGGACCAGCACGCGACGTCTATCGAAGCGGTGGAGCGCCTATCGAACCTGTTCTCCGGTCGCTCCAGCGCTGGTGACTGCAGTGCAGGAAGTTCTCGACCCGACAGTCGGCCCACCCGAGTTCTCACGCACCGGGGAGCAACGGAAGGGACCGACTCGAGTGACTGCCGGGAACCGACAGCTCCTGCCCCACTCGCTCCGGATGGTCCCTGTACGAAGCCGTGACCGGTGCCGAACGTTCGGCCGGGATCGCTCCTGGTCGGTCCCGGGAACACCGTGAACGACCTCCCGTGTGTCCCAGTTGTCCTCGGCGACCCGCCGGTACCACCACGGTCAACGTCGGGTCGGACGCCACCGCGTTTCCGGTGTCGCGTCCCGGTGGCGGCCGGTTCGAGCACACCGGTCGAACACCAGGGTCGGTCGGGAGCGTGGACCCGGCGCCCGTCACTCCCCGACGTGGTCTCGGGACGCCTCCGCTGTCAGGTGGTCGACGGTGAGGCCGGTGATGACGACCTCGATCCCGCCGGACCGGAGCGGCTCGAGGCCTCTCCACCTGCGGGACTGGGTCTCGCAGCGGGACCAAAGAGTCCGGGTTCTTTCCCGCCCTCCTCATCCCCGGCTGCTGGCGGAGTTCGGCGGCCTCAGATGTACTCCTCCTCCAGGACCCACCCGAGCGCCCGCTTGTAGAACGTGAACAGCCGGCGGGTGTTCTCGTGGCGCATCTGCTCGCTCTCCAGTTCGGCTTTCAGGAACTCGTACTGCTCGCGGATCTCCTGTTCGTCACGCATGCGTCCGCTACGGGGGCTGGCGGGATAGCTGTCGCGGCTGTTCCTCCCACCCGAGCGTGCCAACCGTTTTCACGGTGGTGGCCCTGGTCTCCGGGAATGAGCGAGCACTGGGAGAACTGGTCGGGCAGCGTCGAGGCCACGCCGGCCGCGGTCTACGAGCCGGCGACCGAGGCCGAACTGGTCGAGGTCGTCGAGCGCCACGCGCCAGAGGACACCATCCGAGCGGTGGGTGCGGGCCACTCGTTCACGCGACTCGGCGAGACCGACGACGTGCTGGTCTCGATGGCGGAGTTGACCGGTGTCGAGTCCGTCGACCGCGAGGTCGAGACGGCCGACGGAGGCGGGCGCGCGACGGTGCTCGCGGGCACGCGCCTGGAGGAGATGAACGCCGCCCTCGCCGAGGAGGGGCTGGCGATGGAGAACATGGGCGACATCGACCAGCAGCGCCTGGCCGGCGCGCTGGCGACCGGCACCCACGGCACTGGGACCGAGTTCGGCATCCTCGCGACCCAGGTCGCCGAACTCCGGCTGGTGACTGCCGAGGGGGAGGTGGTGACCCTCTCGCCCGGCGACGACCGGTTCGAGGCCGCGCAGGTCTCGCTTGGGGCACTCGGGCTCGTCTCGGCGGTGACGCTCGACCTGCTGCCGGCATACGACGTCGAGATGGTCAAGCGGGCGGTCGAGCTCGAGGTCGCGCTCGAGTACATCGAGGACCTCCTCGAACAGAATCGCCACGCGGAGTTCTTCTGGTACCCCGAGGAGGACGTCGCCAAGGTGAAGACGATCAACCGGACGGGCCGGACGCACGGCCCCGACCTCCCGGGTGCGACCGTCGAGGAGACCGAGACCGGGCCGAGCCACGAGGTCTTCCCCTCCGTTCGGGACATCCGGTTCAACGAGATGGAGTACGGCGTCCCCGCTGCCGACGGCCCCGCCGCCATGCGGGAGGTCAGCGACCTGGTCGCCGGCCGCGATGACGTCTCCTTCCCCGTCGAATACCGCTACGTCCGCGGGGACGACATCCCGCTGAGCCCGGCGTCCGGCCGCGATACCGTCTTCATTGCCGTCCACAAGTACCACAAGAAGCCCTACGCCGACTTCTTCGAGCGCGCCGAGGAGATATTCCGCTCCTGTGGGGGGCGCCCTCACTGGGGGAAACACCACACCCGCACGGCCCCGGACCTGTCGTCGCTGTACCCCCGGTGGGACGACTTCCAGGCGGTCCGCGAGTCACTGGACCCCGACGGCGTCTTCCTCAACGACTACGTCCGGGAGCTGTTCGAGGGGTAGCTGCTGTCCCACGCGGCGACACTCCCCCCGTTCAGGTGTCCTTGCCCCTGGCCGCGACGTGCCAGACTTCCTCGACGCGGCCGTCCCGAACCGCCGGGAGGGTGTCGTGGAGGTTGGCCACCGCCCAGAGGTTCGGGACGACGAACGCCAGGCGGTCGCCGACCCCGACGTCGCCGGCTTCGCTCACGTCGACGAAGCCGTGCTCGGAGGACTTGCGGTAGAAGGAGACGTCCTCGCGCCCGACCGGGACCGGGTCGGGCCCGTCGACGTAGGAGAGGGTCTTCGAGCCGGCGTCGACGATAGCCCGGTCCTCGGCCGGCCGGCCGATCACCGTCGTCAGTACCGTCGCCCCGCAGTCCGCGCGGTCGACGGCCCCCTGCTCCAGCAGGGCGGCGTCGTTGAAGATGTACCGGCCGGGGTCCAGTTCCGTGACCACGTCCTCGGCGGCCATCAGCGGCGCCGTGGCGGTGGCGCCGCTGGTCACGCGGTCGACCCCGATCCCGGCTCCTTCGAGTGCCTCGACGGTCGCCTCGAGGTCCGCCGCGACGCCCGCACACAGTTCCTCGAGTTCCTCCGGTGTCGACGCGAGGTAGGGGACGTGGCCGTCGTGGCCGAGGAGGCCGTCGAAGCGCAGGCTGGAGTGCTCGCGGACGGACTCGGCAACGTCGACCGCACCCTGCCCGGGCTCGACGCCCAGCCGCCCGAGGCCGACGTCGACCTCGAGGACCACGCCGACCGTCGTGCCGTTGCGTTCGGCCGCGGCCTGGAGCCGCGCGACGTGTTCCCGCTCGTCGACGAGTGTCGCGAAGCGGTCGACGTGGTCAGCCACCCAGCACAGTCGGTCGAGTTTCGGCTCGCTGACGACCGGACAGACCACCAGGACGTCCTCAACCCCGTACCGCGCCATCACCTCCGCCTCGCTCAGTGTCTGACAGAGCACCCCTCCGTCGAGGACTGCCTCCTGGCGGCGGGCGACCGCCGGCGTCTTGTGGGCCTTCGTGTGCGAGCGGACGGCCACGTCGTGTTCCTCGGCCAGCTCGTCGAAGCGCGCGAGGTTGCGCTCCATGGCGTCCAGGTCGGCGACGACGACCGGTGTCTCCAGCTCTTCGACCGGCTGACCGAGCTCCGGGCGCATGTCGGTGAACGTAGGGTCGACCATGCCTCTCACTCGCCAGTCGGGCGCTTATAGCTTGGCCCGGCAGGCTGTAGGTGGTGCTCGGCTCGGGGGACCCACAAGGGCTGTCAGGCCCCCAGCCGGTCACACAGCTCCTCGAACGAGTCGACGGTGAGTGTCGGCCCCGGACCGAAGGACGGCCACTCCCCGCCGGTCCCCTCCCGCTGGAGGTGGACCCCCTGCATCCCGGCGTTCATCCCGCCCTGGACGTCGACCCAGTGGGCGGTGACGTGGGCGACCCGGCCGGGTGGGGTGCCAACCCGGGCGGCGGCGTGCTCGTAGAGCTCGCGGGCCGGCTTGAGCGTGCGGATCTCGTGGGCGCTAACCAGCTCCGCCACGCTATCCGCGATGCCCGCAGACTCGGCGAGCGCGTCGAGCATCTCCGGGTTGCCGTTCGAGCAAATCGATGGCCGATAGCCGGCCTCGTCGAGCCGCCGGATCCCCTCCGCGACCCCCTCGACCGGGTCGAGGTCGTGGTACACCATGGTGAGTTCGTGCAGGCGCTCCTCGGAGAGGTCGACGCCCTCCCTCCGGAGCGCGTCGCGCAGGCCGGTCCGGTGGAGGTCGAAGTAGGTCTCGTACCGGTCGAGGTCGTTCGCGACCAGCGAGTACGTGAGCGCGTTCGAGCGCCACCGGCGCGCGACGGCCTCCGGGTCCTCGACCAGGTCCTCCAGCACCCGCGCGGCCGAGGTCGTGTCCACGAGCGTCCCGAAGGAGTCGAACATTACCGTCTCCACCCGCTCGGCGTCGAAGCTGTCTGCCATGCCGGGACGAGACGGGCGGGCTACATAGACCCCCTGGCCACAGCGACTGGTCCCGTGAGCCGAGGGGGTTCGGGCTGCCCCCTCCCCGGGATAAAAACACGCCGTGTGACGGCGTGTGTCGGATGTAGCACTCACCCCACATACTGATACGGTTCACGTCGTACTGAGACCATGAGCGAACGTAGCTTCGAGCCGCGACACTCGGTCTGTCCGTACTGTGGCGTCGGCTGTGGCATCGAGTACGCCGGTGGCGGGCGCGCGACCGGCTGGGAGGGGCCAGTGAACACCCGCGGGGAGATCTGCCCGAAGGGGGCGGCCGCGTGGGAAATCGTCGAGCACGACGACCGCCTGCGACAGCCGCTGGTCCGCGAGAGCGGGACGCTGGTGACGGCTCCCTGGGGTGAGGCACTCGGGCGCGTCGAGACGGCGGTCCGCGACATCGTCGACGAGCACGGGGCCGACGCGCTGGCGTTTTTCGCCTCCTCGAACTGCACCAACGAGGAGAACTACCTCTTCCAGAAGCTCGCCCGGGTGCTGGGGACCAACAACGTCGACAACTGCGCGCGGCTCTGTCACTCCTCGACGGTCGCCGCCATGTCCGAACGCTTCGGCGTCGGCGCGATGACCAACACCCTGGAGGACCTGACGGAGGCGGACTGCTATCTCGTCACGGGTGCGAACCCCGCCGAGCAACACCCGATCATCTTCCGGTCGTACCTGCTGCCGGCCATCAGGGAGGGAACGGACCTGATCCACGTCGACCCCCGGGCGACCGACACGACCGACGCCGCGGACCTGCACCTCCCGGTCCGTCCGGGCTACGACATCCCCCTCCTGAACGCGATGTGCACGGTCGTCCTCGAGGAGAACCTCGTCGACGAGGCCTTCGTCGACGAGCGGACCGAGGGGGTCGACGCGCTCCGGGACCACCTCGCGGACGTCGACGTCGACGCGAACGCGGAGGCGGCGGGGGTCGACCCCGACGACCTCCGGGAGGCCGCCCGCGCCTTCGCGAGGGCCGACCGGGCGGCGGCCTTCACGGGTATGGGGATGAGCCAGCACCACTGCGGGACCGACAACGTCCACGCGCTCCTGAACC
>JAZKSZ010000151.1:0-5437 GCA_036625795.1 Haloarculaceae archaeon | reverse complement strand
CCGGCCACGACTCGCCGGGCCACGACTCCATGTGGGTCGGCGAGAGCGAGGACGCGGTCGTCGAGCACACCGGCCTCGCTCACGACGGCTTGGTCGTGACCGGGATGGCCACTGCGACCACCTACGGGCTCCCGCGGATGGGGCCGACCTTCGGCGCCATGCTCCTGTCGGGCAAACGTGCGGCGCAGGCTGCCATCGACGAGCTCGGCGTCGATGCCGAGGACGTCGACATGACGACCACCGCGAGCCCCGCTGACGACTAGCCACCTTTTTTCCGCTCGGGTTCGCCTGCGGCGAACCACTCGCGGCAAAAACGTGGGCGAAAAAAGGCGAGCGCGCGGCGGTTGCCGCGCGCTCGGGAACCGCGCGCCTGCGGCGCGCGGATGCTGGCTCGGCTGTAGTGGGCACCGCGTCGGGTACGCCTCCCCTTCCCCGGGTCGCGCGGGTCGCTCGCGCGACCACGCGCTCGCGGCCAGCGCAGCTCGTGTGTCCCACCCGACACCCCCATTCCCCGTCGAATACTACTCGTGTTCGAACGTCTGGAACTCGACGGTCCGCCCCTCCGGGTCCTCGGCGAAGAACTGGTATATTTCGTAGGTGTCGTTGTACCGCGGCTCCCCGTCCGTACGCTCCGAAATTCCTTCGTAGGTATCGTCGACGCCAGTTCGGCTCTCGAAGACGAAGGTGACGATGCCCCCGGTGTCGGCCGCCTCGCGGGCACAGAAGCCAAACCGGAAGTCACCGGCCTGGAGGATGGTGCAGTCGGGCTGTTCGAGCCAGGTTGTCGCACCCAGGTCCCGGTAGAACTCGACCACCTCGTCGTGGCGCTCGGTGCCGAAGAAGACGATCCCGTCCATACTGTCCCTGAGGCCGCCGGCAACCTGTATGCTGCCCTTCCCGTCAGCGTTCGGCAACGACTACCGGTGGGAACTCCTGGTGGTCTTCCCCGGTCACGTCGGGCGTCTCGCCGTCCAGCAGTCCCTCGAACTGTTGGCGGGAGATGGTGGCGCCGTCGTGGGTCAGCCACTCGACCGGCTCGTAACCCATCGAGTCGAGTCGGCTGAGTATCTCCTCCGGCGAGTGACCGAGCTTGATCGGGTGGACCTCGACGGCGGCGACCCGCGGGAGGGAGTCGTCGGTCGCGGCGTCTCTCAGCCCCCGGAGGACCGCCCGCTCGGCACCCTCACAGTCGAGTTCGAGCACGTCACACGGCAGGAGGTCGGCGGGCGCGACAGTCGGAACCGCGTCGGGATCCAACCCCTTCCCCTCGGCCTCGGTCTCCGCCAGCGTCCCGACGACAGCCTGCCGGAGTGTGACCCGGCTTGCGTCGGTCTCGTTCAGCCGGAGCGTCTTCCGGAGCGCGGCGAGCCGGTCGGCGCTGGCCTCGTAGGCCGTGACCCGGGCGCCAGCCTCGGCGGCGGCCACGGTCGTGATGCCAAACCCACCGCCGACAATCGTGACCTCGTCATCCGGGCGGGTGTGCTCCCGATGGACCGAGGCGAGTCCTCCCTCGAAGGGGGAGTGCTCGGGGGTGTCGAGCCCGCGAAGCCAGTCGAGGGGTTTGCGCGGCTCCGCGGGCCTGGGAACCCGGACGCCCGCGCAGGTACCGTACTCGATGGCGGGCAGCGAGTCCCGGACCCGCTCGTGGCAACGGCGTGCGCGCTCCGCGCCCTCGGCAGTCGCCATACCGGCCCCTGGGGGCGCCGGGGCTAATGGGTACCGGCTCGGCGGACCGCAAGCAGTTTGCCGTGCCGGCGACGAGAGCCGGTAATGGTCGAGCAGGTCACGCTCTACCGCGCGCCGACGACCGTGGCCGACGCCGACGCCATTGCCGACTGGCTCCGCGCCCGGGTCGGCGACGGAGTCGCGGTCGACGTCCGCGAGCGGTTCCTCTCGCTGTCCGCCGACGAGACGCTGGCCGAGGACTTCGCGCGGGCGCGGGTACTCTCGCCGTACGACCGGGAGACCGGCAACGAGATGCTGGGGATCGTCCGCTACGAGGAACGGGCCCTCGACAATCCGGAGCGCGCCGGGGGCGTCATCTACGACGGGCTCGCCGTCCAGTCGACACTGGGCGGACGCCTCCCCGCCGAGGAGTCCGGACTGGACCACCTCCACGTCCCGTTGCTGGACCGGGTCGTGGGAACCTGGGGCGAGCACGACGGCCGGTGGCACAAGCGCGTGAACGTGCTCGGCCAGCCCGCGCTCGTCTCCGTCCCCGGGCTCTACGAGGCCCCCGCCAAGCCCGAGGCCTACTACAAGGAACAGCAGAGACACGCCCTGCTCTCCGGCGGGCCGCCGCCCCGCGAGGTACTCGAAAGCGAGGTCGAGGGGGACTTTCTCGTCGCCGATGACCCCCGGACGACCGAGGCCCTGAAGGGCTATGTCCTCCAGGCGTACCACTACCTGGAGACGGGCGAGGCCTTCTGCGAGCGCGAGGCGTGCCGGCTCGCCAACCCCCACCGCCAGCCCGGCGTGGTCGCGGCGCAACTTCGCGAACCGGAGTTCTGCGAGACACACGCCGAGCGGTACGGGTGAGCGGGGCGGCCAGCGGTCCGCGTCGAACCGCCCCGTCGCCGCGGCCGCGTCCGCGTGACGCTGGCCGGGCGTGGAAGCTATGACGCCGCCGGGCGATAGGCAGACATGGTCACCGTCGACACCGACCTGCTCGCCGTCGAAGAGGACGAGGAGGTCGTCACTATCGAACTCGCGCGCCCGGAAAAGCTGAACGCCCTCGCGCCGCCGATGGTCCGCGGGCTCGCCGACGCCTTCGAACAGCTCGAAGACGACCACGGGCGGGGAGTCCTGCTGACCGGGCAGGGCCGGGCGACGTGTGCGGGGATGGACGAGGACATCGTCAGCGACGACTACGCCGCGGAACACGGCGACCTCCACGAGACCCTCGAGGGGGTCTACCGCCAGGTCGAAGCCCATCCCGGCCCGGTCGCGCTGGCCGGCCACGGCGCGGTCATCGGCGCGGCGATGCTGGTCTCGCTGTCCTGTGAGTTCGTCGTCGTCGGCACAGACACGACGCTCGCCATTCCGGAGATCAGCTACGACATCGCCTCCGACCGGGCGGCGTCGGTCCTGCCGGGCTACGTCGGCCGCCACGTCGCAAGCGAGCTGGTCCTGACCGGCGAGCCTCTCGCCCCCGAGCGGGCCCGCGAGGTGGGGCTGGTCAACGACGTCGTCGAGGAAGACGCCGGCCTCATCAGGGAGCGCGCCCGTGAGCTGGTCGCGGACGTGACCCGCCACGACGGCGGAGTCGTGGCCGAGGTCATCGGGAAGATGCCGAGCGTCGAGCCTTAGTCCGGCAGGCGCCCACTGACGAGCCTGACGTAGCCAAGCCCCAGCCGCCGCTCCTCGTGGCTGGTCGCCCGGCCGGCAAGCGCATCGCGGGCAGCGTCGACCCTGCCCTCGAGGGCGCGGGCCGGCGATGCCGCCGTCGTTCGACCACCCGGCGCGG
This sequence comes from Haloarculaceae archaeon, assembly GCA_036625795.1. GTDB lineage: Archaea > Halobacteriota > Halobacteria > Halobacteriales > Haloarculaceae > Salinirussus. Next base: position 1,971 of record JAZKSZ010000151.1, on the reverse strand, counting down.
CCGCGCGGACGAACAGCCGAAAGAGCAGATTCAGCGGGGCAGCCGCCGGGTGCGGGCTCCGTGAGGCATTCAGCAGGACCAGCCGCCCCCCCGGCCGGAGCGAGTCACACCAGTCCTCGACCGCGGTCGCGGGGTCCTCCAGCATCCCCACGAGAAAGGTGGCGACGACGGCGTCGACGGACTCGCGGAGCGGCGGCCGGGTCGCGTCGCCGGCGAGGACCGAGACGTTCTCCCAGTCCGCCCGCGCGACCCGGTCGCGAGCGACCCCGAGCATCCCGGGGGTGAGGTCGATGCCCACCACTCGGCCGCCGGGGCCGACCCGCTCGCGCAGGTATGGAAAGTTCGCCCCCGTCCCACACCCCATCTCGACGACGGTGTCGCCGGCCCCGAGGGCGAGGGCGTCGGTCGCGCGGGTGCGCCACGACCGGACGCCCGGTGCGCGCGCGAGCAGGTCGTACAGCCGCGCCCACCGGGCGTAGAACTGCTGGGCAGCCCCGGGGTCGCTCGCGGGCATCCCTCAGGCGACCGCCCGGACCCGCTCGGCCACCGTCGGGGCGTCCGGCCCGAGGACGTAGACGATCGGCTCGACCCCCATCGCGCCGGTCTGGTAGAGAACGGTCGCCTCCGGCTTGCCCGACAGCGCCGCCGCGACGGCCTCGTCGACGTCGGCCTCGGCGTCGAACTCGGCGGCAGGGTGTCCCTCGTCCTCGAGGGCCGCGACGGTCGCCGGGTCGTAGCTGACGTTCGCGGCTGCGCGAGCGTCGCTGCCGGCGGCCCGTGCCGCAAGCAGGACGCCGGCGACGTACTGGCTGACGCCGAACTCGGGGTCGCCGGGGACCGTCACTTCCCCGCGAACGTCGATGAGCCGGCCGGGGACGGCGGCCACGTCGTCGATGGTCCCGGCGTCGGGCAGACACTCCACGAGGTTGGAGCCGACCGCGGGTACCATCGCCGCGAAGCCCGGAGTATTGCGGAGCACGCGCAGCCCCCGCCGGACCGACGCCCGCACCTGACCGGCCGCCCGGATCCGACCATCCGGGTCGTGGATCGCGTTGCCCTCGTAGGCAGCAAGCCCGGGGACGGCCTCCTCGTGCAGCGTCGCGAGGACGCCGCCGCGCTCCAGCTCCCGGACCGCGACCTCGGCCTCGACCAGTGCCTCGACGGTGGTCATGTCGCCGGTCGCCAGCCCCGTTGCCAGCCGGTCGACCAGGTCGGTGACGGTGCCGTCGGCCGCCAGCCGCTCGTTGCGGTCGACCTCGCCGTGGGCGTACTTCGAGACGGCGCTCTGGCTGATGCCCAACAGGTCGGCCACCTCGCTTTGGGTCAACCCCTCCTCGCGGAGCCGCTCGGCCAACAGCGACCGGAAGGTGGGGAGGAACTCCTCGACGACGACCTCCTCGATGAACTTCACGGACGCTCACCCTGGCGCGGACGCGTCGCTGCCGTCACGCTTGCTTTCGTTCGCGGCGTCATTGGTCACCTCCGAACTCGCGGTCCCCCTGGATCTTCGAGGCCTGGGGCCCGGACTGGCCCTGGTACTTCGAGCCCCGTTCCTCGCCGTAGGGGCGCTCGGCGGGGTTCTTGAGCTCCGTGAACGTCAGCTGGGAGATGCGCATCCCCGGCGTGAGTGCGACCGGCGCGGTCCCAAGATTCGAGAGTTCGAGGGTGATCTGACCCTGGTACCCGGGGTCGGCCAGGCCCGCAGTTGCGTGCACCACGACCGCCAGCCGGCCGAGCGAGGAGCGGCCCTCGACGTGGGCGATCAGGTCGTCCGGGATGGCGACGCGCTCCCGGGTCGTCCCCAGCACGAAGTCGCCGGGGTGGAGGATGAACTCTCCCTCCTCTTCGATGACGGTCTCCTCGACGTACTCCTCGACCTCCTGCTCGCTCTCGGGGTGGATACAGGGGATGTTGGCGTGCTGGAACTCCAGAAACGTCCGGCCCAGCCGCAGGTCGACGCTGGCGGGCTGG
>JAZKSZ010000150.1:0-5516 GCA_036625795.1 Haloarculaceae archaeon | reverse complement strand
GACCGACGCCACACCTACTGCCCGGGACCGACCCGCTTAACAGGCTCGCAGCCCACAATTGGGTATGCGAACTGTCGACGCCGCCGGGCTGGAGATCGGCGACGACCACCCCCCGCGGATCATGGGCGTGTTGAACGTCAGCAAGGAATCCCCCTACGACCCCTCGGTCTACGACGACCCCGCGGAGGCAGCCGCCTACGTCGACAGTGAACTCATCGGCGAGGGCGCGGACATCGTGGACGTCGGCCTGGAATCGGCCAACAAGAAGTTCGACGTGCTCTCCGCGGAGCAGGAACTCGACCGGCTGGAGACGGCCGTCGAGACCATCGAGTCGGTCTCGGGGGAGGCGGTCTTCTCTCTCGAAACCCGCTACCACGAGGTCGCAGAGGCGGCGCTGAACCAGGGGTTCGACATGGTCAACGACATCTGTGGCTTCGCCGACCCGGAGATGCCCCGCGTCTGCGAGGAGTACGACGTCGCGGTCGGGAAGATGGCCAGCCCGCCGGACCTCGAACGCCCGGGCGCCATCGAGGACGTCGACGAGATCTACGAGGCCCTGTTCCGGAATGGCGTGACGGACAAGACCATCGTCGACCCTGCCTTCGGCGGCTGGAGTGAGGACAAGACCACGGAAGACGACCGCGAAACCTTTCACCGGCTCCGGGAGTTCCGCGCGGTCGGCCAGCCCATCCTGGTGTCGATCAACCGAAAGAACTTCCTCCGGGAGCTGGCCGGCCGCTCGACGGAGGAGGCACTCCCCGTCTCGCTGGCCGCGACCGCGATGGCCGTCGAGCGGGGCGCTCACGTCGTCCGGACCCACGACGTCGAAGAAACCGTCGACGCCGCGCTGGTCGGCGACGCCTTCACCCGCGAGCGGGTCCGAGACGCCGAGGCGGGCGTCGAGGAACTGGACGTGACCGCTGTCGGCGAGGCCGAGCGGCAGTTCGAAGCCGTCGACGGCGACGCCGACCCCGCCCGAGCGGTCGCACGCTCGTTTGCTCTCACCCTGCCCGGCGAGGCTCGCGAGCGACTCCGCGCGGCCGCACGGGACAGCGGTGTCGTCGTCGCCGGGGCAGGGGACCGGGTGGTTCTCGCCGGCACCGTCGCAGCCATCCGGAGCCTGGCGGGGACCGTCGAGGAGCCACCGGCCCTTGTGGCCGCGCTGGACCGCGTTCGCGAGGCGTGCCGGTAAGAAAACTTATGCCGGATGCGCCGCAACCGGCGCGTGAAGGCCGAAAGGGCACGCGGGCAGGGGTGTCTCGTGCCACTTCGGCTCAACCCGGATTATCTGGCGTGCACCTCACCAGCGACAGCGACTGCTATCGATGAACTTCGAGACCTGGGTCCCCGTCTACGAGGCCATCCTCGCGGACTTCGGCTTCGACCGGGCGGCCGACGAGCGCGCCCGTGACCGCTTCGCCGACATCGTCGACGACCGCGACCCTGCCGACCTCGACGGTCTGGCAGTCGAGGACAGCTCCGTGGCGATAGCCGGCGGCGCCGCCACCCTGTCCGACGAACTCGATACCGTAGAGAACGCCGACACGGTCTTCGCCGCCGGGGCGTCCGTCTCGCGGCTTCAGGAGGCGAGCCTCGACGTCGACTGTGTCGTGACCGACCTCGACTCCGCACCGGAGCAGGCCGTCGCCCTCGCCCGCGAGGGGACTCCCGTGGTCGCCCACGCACACGGCGACAACATCCCCGGAGTCGAGGAGTACGGCCCACGGCTCGCGGAGGGCGCGCTCGTCCCGACGACGCAGGCTGCCCCTGCCGGGCCGGTCCGGAATTTCGGGGGTTTCACCGACGGGGACCGGGCGGCCTTCCTCGCCGACTACCTCGGTGCCGCCGACTTCGTCTTTCCGGGCTGGGACTTCGAGGACGCTTCCGTCGATCCGATGAAGGCCCGCAAACTCGGCTGGGCCGAGCGGCTGCTGTACTGGCTCGAGCGCCGCCGGGGCGAGCGGTTCGGCGTGCTAGATGGCCGCCGGGACGGGATCGACACGGACGCCCTCCCCCTGTGAGACTGTTTTGCTGTGCGAGCCCGCCCCGCCGTGGCGGTGCCCGCAGTCTCTTGGTCCGCGCCTGCCTATCCCGCCCATGGGCTATCACGCGCTCGACCCCGCGGACCTGCCGGCCTCGCCGGACCACCCATGTGACCGCCGTTCGCTGACGGAGGCCGCCGACCTTGCGACCCTCGCGGCAGCCGTCTACACGCTGGAGCCCGGCGAGCCGCTCGCACAGGAGTACCACTACCACGACCAGCGCGAGGAGCTGTTTTATGTACTCTCGGGCACCTTGCACGTCGAGACGCCCGAAGAAGCGTACGAGGTGTCCACCGGCGAGACGTTCGTCGTCGAGCCCAAGAGCCCGATCCGGCCGCACAACCCCGAGACCGCGGATGCCGCAGTCCGCGTCCTGGGCGTCGGGGCGCCGAAGTTCGACATCGGGAAGCCATACGACCCCGCGGAAGACGGGAACTCTACCGGCAACGGCGCTTAAAGCTGCGTTGTGACGTAGGGGCCATCCTGGTGGTAGCCGAGTTTCTCGCGGTAGTACTCCCTGACGCCGATGCCGCTGAGCACGGCCAGCTTGTCGTAGCCGGCGTCCGCGGCGATGGCCTCGGCCTCCCGGAGGAGCCGTCGGCCGTAGCCCTGGTGTTGCTGGCTCCCGTCGTCGCCAGCCTCCCCCACGCCCACCTCGCTCCCGTAGACGTGGAGCTCGCGGACGACCGCAGCGCCCTGGAGTTCCCGCCTCACCGGACCGCCGTCGGACGAGTCCGACGAGCCTCCGCTCGCTGCGCTCGCGGAGACGTTCGGGAACCGGAGCCGGCAGAATCCCACGAGGATGTCACGGTCGCGGTCCTCGAAGCTGATGAAGTGTTCCCGGCCGCCGGCGACCTCGTATTCGGTGACCCCGAGGGTCACGTCCCCGGGTTCCTCGTCGTGGTGGCCGACTTCCCGACACCGGATGCAGTCACACGTCCAGCCGTGCTCCTCCATGCGCTGCCGCGCGAGTTGCCGGAGATTCGACTTCCAGACGCCGCCCTCGATGAAGTCCGCGGGGATGTCCCGCTGAACCCGCTGGAGGCGGGTGTACTCGGGGATCATCGACTTGATTTCGGCCACGAGTTCGGCGGCCTCCTCGTTGTCCAGCGGCTCGAACTCCCCGCGGTGCCACCAGTCGTACGTCGCGGTGCCCTCGACGACGAGCGTCGGGTAGATCTTCAGGTAGTCGGGGCGCCACTCCGGTCGCTCGAAAAGCCGCCGGAAGTCCTCGAGGCACATCTCCGTGGACATCCCCGGCTGGCCGGGCATCATGTGGAAGCCGACCTTGAAGCCGGCGTCGCGCAGCCGCCGGTTGGCGTCGATAGAGGCCTGGGTCCCGTGTCCGCGGTGCATCTCCCGGTTGATCCGCTCGTAGGTAGTCTGGACGCCGACCTCCACCTTCGTGCCTCCCAGATCGAGCATCCGGTCGACCTGCTCGGGGCCACACCAGTCGGGCTTGGTCTCGAAGGTCGTGGCGACGTTGCGAACCTCGGCGGTCTCGTTTTCCGTGATGACGTCCTCCAGGTACCGGAACTCGTACTCCTCGGGGTCCTGGGCGAAGCTGACTCCCTCGGCGGGCTGGGGCTCGCCCGTCGGGTCGTAGTCGTTCATCGCCTCCAGCGCCCGCTTGACGAAGTGCTCCTGGTAGTCGTGGCTCCGGGCGGTCATCGTCCCGCCCATCAAGATCAGCTCGACCTTGTCGACGGGGTGGCCGATCTGGCGCAACTGTTCGAGGCGCAGCCGGACCTGGCCGTAGGGGTCGTAGTCGTTCTGTTTCCCGCGGGCCGCGGCGGGCTCGTGGCCCGTGTAGCTCTGGGCGCTCGAGAATTCGGAGTCCGGGCCGCCGGGACAGTAGAGACACTTGCCGTGGGGACACCGGTGGGGGGAGGTCATGATCGCGACCGGCGAGACCCCCGAGGCCGTCCGGACGGGTTTGCGCTGGACGACCTCCGCGACCGCGTCGCGGTGCTCCTCTGGTGCGTGGTCGATCAGGTCGGAGTTCTGGGGGACCTTCGGGGCCGAGAACTCCCCGCAGACTTCCTTCTTGGCGGTCTCGAGGCCGTCGCTGTCGACCTCGCCGGCGAGGATCCTGTCGACCAGCTCTTCGCAGACCCGCTCGAAGGTATCGACCGCCGCGTCGCTACTCATCGGACAGTGATAGTCGAGGTAGCCGCCTAAGCGTGTCGCTCCGACGCCCGGCCGCGTCGGCGCGATGCCGAACCCGAACTACAGCGACTCCGCCAGCGCGTCGAGCAGCGCATCCTGAGCGGCCTCGCGCTCGCCAGCGAGGAACTCGACGCGACCCTCGCGGGCGCCGCGGGCGTCCAGCCCCGCCTCGGGGGCGTCTTCCCGGGCGCGCTCGACCAGCGTGCGGACGTCGACGTCACCGCGGACGAAGGCCTCGTCGGTGCCGACCCCAAAGAGGGCGGCAGCCTCGTCGTGGTGGCGGCGGTAGAGTTCGTCCAGCAGGAGCCGGTCCGGCGGGAACTCGTAGCGGTGGGTGTAGGCGTCGGTGTCCAGGACGAGGACGGTCTCGCCGCCGACCTCGCTGGTGCCGATGTTCGCTTCGGCGGTCTCGACCTCCGCGCTCATCCGCTCGCGGAACTGCTCGCTGACGTGCTCGACGAGGTCACCCTCCCCGTAGAGCAGGTCTGCGACCAGCTCGCGCTTGTCCTCGTAGGACTGGTAGTAGGCCTCCAGCGCGACGGCCTCGCGCATCCGGGTGGTCTCCTCGGGGCCGTAGCCTGCCTCGCTCGCGAGGTCGGCGTACGCCTCGGGGGTATCCTCCCAGAAACTCACCGCCGGGAGGTGGCGGAGTTCCGGGCGGGCGTCGCTGTCGACGTGAGCCGCCAGGGTCGCGGCCAGCGCGGTCGCCGTCGTCTCATCCTCCGCTGGTGTCGCGAGGACGTCGACGGTCTCCGCGATGTCCGCGTCCACTTCCTGTTCGTCGACGAGGACGCGGCGGGCGCCGTAGACGCCAAGCAGGTCCAGGGCGTCCTGGGACTCGGCGGTGCCGCCCGCGGCCAGGAAGACGAACAGGGGGAACTGCTCGTCGTGGCGAGCCCGGTTCGAGAGCATGTCCGTCACGTCGCCGGTGGCGTCGTCCATGTCGTAGACCGACCCTTCCAGGGGCCGCCGGTCGAAGTAGTGGTACTCGGCGTCGGCGCCGGTGTTGTGCTCGCGGACCAGCGGGAGCGTCGCCCGCTCCAGCGCCACGCCCGCCAGGTAGCCGTCGGCGGTGGCGCTGTGCCGGACGATGACCGGCCGTCCTTCGAGGACCGCGCGCCGAACCGCTGTGGCGGCATCACGGAGGCCCTCGAGTGCGGACTCGACGGCTGGGTCAGCAGCCAGCGGGTCGACCTCGCCGGGCCGGGCGCGCTGGAGCATCGCCTCGTCCATCCGCTCGGTGACCGTCTCCCGCTCCTCGTCCTCGAGGACGACCAGGCCCTCGGTCTCGACCTGGAGTTCGCC
>JAZKSZ010000149.1:0-5538 GCA_036625795.1 Haloarculaceae archaeon | reverse complement strand
ATAGGGGACGATCGATGACGCCCGATCGGTAAGGGACGATCGATGACGCCCGATCAACGACTGACGAGAGCCGGATGCGGCCGCTCAGAACGACGCCGACTCCCCGGCGAGCACCTCGTAGCTGTCGAGCGTGCCCGCCATCGACGGGGCGTCCTCGTCGTCCTTTCGCTGGGTTCCGTAGTCCATCCACCGGCCCCGGCTGTAGCTGTACATCTCGAACGCCTCCGTGGTCTCGAGGACGATGTCGACGACTGCGTCTTCGGGTGCGTCCGCGGGGACGACGCTCGACCGGACGCCGTCGTCGTGGCGCATCACCCAGACGGCGACGACCTCGGGCCGTTCCTCCAGCAACGCCGCGGCCTCGTCGGCCGACAGCGGCTCCTCCGGCCATCCCTCGGCGGGTTCGGGCTGGTCCATACCGTCGAAAGGTCCCGGAGACTCTTGTGGCTGGCCCCGGTCGTCGCACCCCTGCGGAACCGGTGACGACGGGGCACCGTCCCCGCGCCGAGCACAGGTTTTCCTCCGGCGAGCCCCGAGAGGGGGTATGGCCAAGCGACCGGAGCGACTGGCTGGCGTCGACGGCACCGACCTCTCGGGCGTGGAAGCACTCGTCACCGGCTCGACCAGCGGGATCGGCCGCGAGGCGGCGCTCGCACTCGGGCGGCTCGGCGCCGAGACGGTCGTCGTCCACGGCCGAGACGAGGAAGCGGGCGCGCAGCTGGTCGCGGAGCTCGCCGCGACCGGCACCGACGCCGAGTTCGTCCGGGCGGACTTCGCCGACGTCGACTCCGTCACGGAACTGGCGGCGACGGTCCGCGCGGAGACCGACGGACTCGGCTTGCTTCTGAACAACGCCGGCGGCTTCTTCCGGGAGAGCCGCCGGACCGACCTCGGCGTGGAGTACACCTTCCACGTCAACCACCTCTCGCCGTACCTGCTGACCGCGGAGCTGCTCGACCACCTCACGGAGGGCGCCCGTGTCGTCACGACCGCCTCCGCAGCCCACACCGGCACGTCGCTCGACATCGAACGGACGACCGAACCCGACCCCGACGCCGGGAGCTGGGCCTACAGCCACTCGAAGCTCGCGAACGTCCTCTTCGCGGCCGAACTCGCCCGCCGGCTCGACGCCGCGGGCCGCTCCGTGACGTCGAACAGCGTCCACCCGGGCGCGATCCCCGGCAGCGGCTTTACACGGTTTCTCCCCGGGCCGCTCCCGCGGCTGGTCCAGTTGCTCGACGCCGTGCCCGGCGTCACGTCGGTCGCCGACGGGGCCGCGGAACTGCTCTTCGTCGCCGTCTCCGACCGGACGGCCGACGTGACGGGGCGGTACTTCGCCGGCCAGGAACCGACGACGCCCTCCGGGCCGGCCCGCGACATGGGGAACGCCCGCCGGCTCTGGACCGAGAGCGCGCGGCTGCTCGACGTCGAGGAGCCGCTGGCCGAGTACGTGGAGGCCGGAGAGACAGGTTGAGCACGAAGACGGCTGCGCCGCCGGCTTACTCCTCTTTGGCGCCGGGATTCGTCACCGCGCCGTTGGCTGCCGACCCGAAGTCGCGAACGTCCACCTTTTTGCCGCTCGGGTTCGCCCCTGGCGAACCACTCGCGGCAAAAACGTGGGCGAAAAAAGCCGTGTCCTCACGTTGTTCGGACGCGGGACACGGGAGGGCGACTACCGCTCCTTCGCGCCAGGATTCGTCACCGCACCGTTTGCCGCCGACCCGAAGTCGCGGACGTACTTCGCGAGGATCCCGGCCGTGTACGGCGGGTTGGGCTCGTCACGCTGTTCCAGGCGGGTCTCGATCTCCTCGTCAGCGAGGTCGACTTCGAGGGTCCGGTCGGGGATGTCCACGGTCACGTGGTCGCCGTCTTCGATGGCGGCGATGGGGCCGCCGTCGTAGGCCTCCGGGGCGACGTGGCCGATCATCGGGCCCCGCGTCGCCCCGGAGAAACGGCCGTCAGTCAGGAGGGCAACGTCGTCCTCGTGGCCCTGGCCGACGACCGCCGCGGTGACGCCGAGCATCTCCCGCATCCCCGGGCCGCCGCGAGGCCCCTCGTTGCGGATGACGATGGTGTCGCCGGATTCGATGTGACCCTCCTGGACGTAGCGCATCGCGTCCTCCTCGCTCTCGAAGACCCGTGCGGGGCCCTCGTGGTGGAACTTGTCGTCGCCGGTGACCTTCAGCACGCCCCCGCGGGGCGCGAGGTTGCCCTTCAGGATCTTGATCGCACCCTCCTCCTGTTTGGGGTCGTCGACGGTGTAGAGCCAGTCGGCCTCGACCTCGTCTTCGGGGGGGAGCCGGCCGGTCTCTTCCAGATGGGCGATCTCCTCGGCGATGGTGCGGCCCGTGACGGTTTCGGCGTCGCCGTGGACCAGGCCGGCGTTCAGTAGCCGGCGGAGCACGACGGGGACGCCACCGAGTTCGTGCAGGTCCTTCATGACGCGGGTGCCGCCGGGCTGGAGGTTGGCGATCTTGGGGGTGCGCCGGCTGACCTCGTCGAATTCCTCGATCTCGAGGTCGATCCCGGCCTCGGCGGCCATCGCGAGCAGGTGGAGCACCGCGTTGGTCGAGCCGCCGATGGCGACCTGGAGGGTGATCGCGTTCTCGAACGAGTCCTTGGTGAGGAAGTCGGAGGGTTTGCGCCCGGCCTCGACGGCCTCGACGGCGAGTTCGCCGGCGCGCTCGGCCTCGACGTAGCGGGACTCGTCCTCGGCGGGCGGGCTGGCGCTGCCCAGCGGCGCGAAGCCAAGCGCCTCGCTGATCGAGGCCATCGTGTTCGCGGTGAACATCCCGCCACACGAGCCCGCGCCGGGGCAGGCGTGGCGCTCCATCTCCTCCAGCTCGTCTTCGGTCATATCGCCGGAGGCGACCGCACCCACGCCCTCGAAGACGTTCTGCACCGTTATCTCGCGGCCCTCGTGCTCGCCGGGCATGATCGACCCGCCGTACAGGAAGACGCTCGGCAGGTCCGTCCGGATCGCGGCCATCATCATCCCCGGCATGTTCTTGTCGCAGCCGCCGATGGTCACCAAGCCGTCCATGCGCTCGCCGAAGGCCACCAGTTCGACGGAGTCGGCGATCACCTCCCGGGAGATCAGCGAGGCCTTCATCCCCTCGGTGCCCATCGAGATGGCGTCGGAGATGGTGATCGTGCCGAACTCGATCGGCATCCCCTCCGCGTCGTCGATCCCCTCGTAGGCGGCGTCGGCGACGTCCTCGAGGTGGACGTTGCAGGGGGTGATGTCGGCGGCGGGGTTGGCGATGCCGACCATCGGCGAAGCGAGGTCCTCGTCGTCGTATCCCATCGCGCGGAACATCGCGCGGTGGGGGGCGCGCTCGGCGCCCTGGGTCACTTCGTTGCTCGGCAGGTCCGGGTCCTTGTCGTACTCCATCGAGTCGCTCTCGACCCGGCTGGGGCGCTGCTGGCTCATGCCCGGAGCCTCGCGCCGCCCGGACTTAAGTTCGGCTGTCGGCGGGAGCGTGGTAGTACAAATACTCGCCCACCTGCGAGTCCCGGGAGTCCCGTGAGCGACCGTCGGGAGCGAGCGAGACCTCGTCACCCGGGCGAAGCGGATCTGACGGCGCCGCAGCCACCGGGGGTTCTCTTGTTATTTGAACCATCACTTACACACAGGAGACACGACCGTAGTGGGGTCGCGGGGTTGATACGACCCGGGCCCTCACCACCGTCAATGGCCACCGTCGAGACGGGAGCGCGGCTCCACTTCGGCTTCCAGAATCTCGCGCTCGCCCACGAGCGACTGTACGGCGGCGTTGGCGTTGCGCTCGCGGAGCCCCGTGTGGTCGTCTCCGCGGCAGCGGCCGACGGGGTCCACGCTCCCGACCCCATCGAGGGCTTTGCAGCAGACGCCGTCTCCCTGCTGCGCGACCGGGGCCACGACGTCGAGGGTGCGCGAGTGACCCTCGAGGAGGGCTTCCGGCGCCACGTCGGCCTCGGCAGCGGGACGCAGTTCGCGCTCGCCACCCTGGTCGCCGTGGCGCGCGCTCACGACGCCTACGTCGACGCGCGGACGGCCGCACCCGCCCTCGGCCGGGGCGGGCGAAGCGGCGTGGGTGTCGCAACCTTCGAGAACGGTGGGTTCACCGCCGACGCCGGCCACCCCACCGAGCGGTTCACCACTGCCCCGCCCGAGCGCGGCGCCTGGGACGTGCCCGAACCCATCGTCCAGCGCGACGTCCCCGCCGACTGGCGGTTCCTGCTGGTGACCCCCGACGTCGACCCGGGCCGGCACGGGGAAGCAGAGGACGCGAGCATGCGGACGGCAGTCGAGCGCGCCGGCCCCGGAATCGCCGACGACATCGCCGGGCTGTTGACCCGGCGACTCCTCCCGGCGGTCGCCGAGCGGGACCTGCAAGCTTTCGGCAGCGCGGTCGCCCGACTGGGGCGGCTCAACGGCGCCTGGTACGCCGACGAGCAAGGGGGGGTCTACCGCCCGCCAGCGGGCGCGCTCGTCGACGCGCTGGGCGACGACCCCGCGATACGGGGCGCCGGCCAGTCTTCCTGGGGCCCGACGGTCTACGGCGTCACCCACGCCGACGACACGGCGGCGGCGCGGGCGGCCGGCGAGGCGGGGCTCGACGCTGCCGACGTCGACGGCCGCGTCCGGGTCGTCGCGCCGCGCAACACCGGCGCCAGCCTCGAGGAGTGAGCCGGCCAGGGAGTTTTAATCGGCCCGACCCGTGTCCCGCGTATGGACCGCATCCCCTTCGGGATCGACCGCCTCGACGAGCTCATCGACGGCGGCGCGCCCCCGGGCAGCGTCGTCCTGCTGGCGGGGGAGGCGGGCGCCGGGTCCCGGGAGTTCCTGTACACGAGCGCCGTGATGAACGGGCTCGCGCGGACCGGCGAGGACCTGTTCGACCTCCACTACGGCGAGGTTCCCGACGGCGCCGCACTCCCCGACGAGGTCCACTACATCTCCTTTACCGGCGGGGAGGAGCAGCTCCGCGAGGAGGTCGGGATGTCGATGGACCGCGAGATCGCGGAGACGGGTCTCGAGCCGGTCCAGTTCAAGTCGCTGGCCCGGCCGTACTTCCACGTCAGCCCGGTCCCCCGGAGCTGGTACGCCGGGCAGACGCCGAACCTCAAGAACCTCCGGGAGCGCCACGAGGACCGCGAGGGGTTGCTGAGCGCCTTCGGCAACGCCCTGAGCGAGCGGGCGCCGAACAACCTGGTCGTCGTCGACTCGCTGTCGGACCTGGTCGGGGCCGTCGGCGAGGACCTGTCGTGGTCGGACATCACCTACCTGGTCTCCGGGCTCCAGAAGGCCGCCCACCGGTGGCAGGGGCTCGTTCTGCTGCACGTCAACCACGAGACCCTCACCGACGTGGAGCTGGGCCAGCTTGTCGAGGCCTGCAGCGGGACGCTGCGGTTCCAGTGGGAGACCGGGGGCTCCACCCGGGCCCGGACGCTCGTCGTCAAGCAGTTCAGAGGGGTCCTCTCGCAGATCGAGGAGGAGAACATCGTCCAGTTCGAGACCGAACTCGGCGAGGCCGGCTTCGACATCAGCGACGT